>CAYYUB010000038.1:0-13571 GCA_964474855.1 uncultured bacterium | reverse complement strand
GCTATTTTTTCCTCTCAAGTTATTCTTATGGTAATTGGAGTCTTTGGTTTTTTCTCTGATACCTCTTTTGGTTGCCGGAGTAAATTATTTTCTGGGTTCAACCCTGGATGACGGTCTGTTTTTAATGATATATATATTGGGGTGTACTTTTTTGATTTCCGGGATTATAGTATATACAAAATTTAAAAGGAAATCGACTGTATGATGGAGGACAAAAAAATAATCAAAGATATTATTGCGCTGGAGAGATTGGTTCATGAGCCGAGCCGGTTTGCTATACTTACGATTCTTTCTGGAGTAAAAGAAGCGGATTTCAAATTTCTGCTTCGTTTAAGTGGACTTACAAGAGGAAACCTTTCCGTCCATCTTTCAAAACTTGAGGAAGCAGGATACGTAAATGTTAAAAAAAGATTCATAAATAAAGTGCCAAATACTGTATACAATCTTACAAAAGAAGGCCGCAAAGCTTTTAACGATTATCTTAAGAATATGGAAACAATAATAAAAGGTAAGAAATAGCCATGGATGAACACTCTGGTACGGTCGTTCCTCCCTACAGGACAGGCAGATTTAAAAAAGTGTTTTGTTGTTTTAAAAAAAATAGAAAGTGGGAGGGTGATGCAATCCGTGCATATCAGTGAAGATCCGTGGCAAATTAATCCGGGGTGGAAGTGGGTTTCAAATCCTGAAAATCTGCGCTCATCTGCGTCCCATTCTTGGAGTGGCGGGGCGGTGCGCTTACTTGACTTATATTTGAATATTTTTATTATAAATGAGTATTATTTTTAAAAGGAGGTTTAATGGGTAATCTTATTAATATAATAATTGAACCGGGGAAGGCATTCGAACACATAAAGGAAAAAGACGACTGGTGGATTCCGTTTATTGGTCTTGTTATTGTAACTTTAATATTCCTTTGGGTTAGCTCCCCTGCAACGTCTCGTATTATGATGCAGAAGATGGCTGAAATGGGTGGAGAAGGCAGAGAAATACCCAAAGCTGCGGAATTAATAAAATATATAGTGGCTCCAATTGCAACTTTAATAGGATTTCTTCTTATATCTCTAATTCTCTGGTTTCTCGGAAATTCTTTCGGCGCGGACTGGAATTACATAAAAGCACTCGATTTATATGCCTACTCTTCAGTTATACAGATAATAAGAAGTATATTGAATACCTCTCTCCTATTAGTTCGCGGCATACCCAATATAATGACTTTTCGAGATTTGAGCGTTGCTACCGGTCTTAATTTATTTTTCAGTCCCGAAAACCCAAAACTTTACGCAATTGTTTCGGGAATAGAAGTTTTCACCATATGGCAGTTTATATTGATAGCTTACGGCATCTCGGAAATTAGCGGTATATCCAAGAAAAAAGCAATTACTGCTGCAGTAATACTTTATATCTTATCCCTCGGATTTAGTGTTCTCTTCGCGAGAGGGGGATGATGTGATCTTATTTATCTTGCTTTCCATCAATTTAACTCTGGAAGATGCAATTGAAATGGGTCTAAGGGAGAGTCCTTCTTACCTGCAGGCAAAACAAGAATTTATGATAAGACAAAAAACAAACGCTTCCGCATATTCAACCCTTCTTCCTTCCGCGTCAGCCGGGTATGTGGAAGCCCGGACCCGCTCAAGAATTGACGGAGTAGAAATTTATGATTCTACGGATAGCTATTATAACTTTCGAATGGAATGGGATTTAACTCCGGGTGATTTCTTAAATGCCTTCTCGGCGCACTATGGAAATAATTCAGCCTATTTTTCTTATCTAGAGACCCGGGATCAGACAATATATGAAATCGTATCCCGGTATCTTAACACGCTTAAGCTCGAAAAATTATTAGAGAGTAGGAAAACAGCGGTAAAACGCACAGAAAACAATTTAGAGCTCATTGAAGAAAAAAAACGCCTTGGCTCTGCTTCCAACGCTGAAGTCCTGCAGGGAAAAGTAAACAATTTACAGGCACAGTATGATCTTATGGAAACCGAAAAGGATCGTAAGGTCTATCTGCTCAGGCTGAAGAAAATTATTGGACTCGAGGCAAGGGATTCCATTTTATTGGAAGACCCGGAAATTGATTTTAAAATACCCGAGAAAGATTCTATTTTAATCTTAGCTATGGACAGGGATTTTCTTCTTAACGAGTATAGTTCCGAGGTAAAGAAAGCGAGATTTGATTTTACTAACACCTCAATGAATAACCTTTTCACGGTTTCTTTCGGAGCGGTATATCAATACCAGGATGATGAAGTGCCCAGTGTACCCCTCATACGGACCAATTACGATTATTCAGTAGGATTTTCAATATCCGTACCCTTGTTTACGGGATTCTCCAGAGTGAATGACATTCTTATAGCCGAAATGAGAGTGGATTTGGCCGATCTAAAATTAAAAGAGAGAGAAAAGGAATTAAGTATTTCGGTCGAAGAAGATTATATGCTATTTGTAGAAGCCGAGCAAAAATTACAGCTGGCAGAGACTACTTTGAGTTTTGCCGAGGAAAGTCATAAAGCCGCAAGCGAAAGATACCGCCTGGGAGAATCGTCAATGATTGAATTGTTAGGAGCCGAAGAGGATTTGCTAAGAGCTCAGTATTCTCTAACCGAAGCTCGATTCGACTGGTATCTTTCTCTATATAGATTGAAAAGGCTCATGGGGAGGTTATATGAAGAATAAGAAAAAGTGGATTATCGCAGCTTCAATGATTGTGATACTCATTGTCATAATTTTAGCCAATGTGAAGAAGGGAGGCGGGGTAAAAGTTGAAGCTTCAAAGGTTTCGCGGGGTAAAATTGAAGAAATAGTTTCCGCCCCGGGAGAAATTCACGCGAAAGAAGAGAGAAAAATTAATGCCGAGGTTACAGCAGAAGTGATTAAATTATTTATAGAAGAAGGCGATTGGGTTAAAAAAGGTCAAATCCTGGTAAAATTAGATTCGACCGAGCAGTTCGCGGCATACCAGCGAGCTCTGGCTAATGCGAACGCTCAGAGAGCTGATCTTGAATTCAAAAAAGGACAAATGGGAAGGAAAAAAGAACTGTATGAAAAGGGATTGATTTCCAGGGAGAACTACGATAATGTTTCAACTGAAGTAGAACTTGCCGGGAGTAATCTTGAGAATGCAAGAACCGAACTAAAAAGAGCAAAAAGGATGCTTGAAAGGGCTACCATCCGCTCTCCAATTTCAGGTACTGTCATGGATATAAATAAGGAGGAAGGAGAAGTGGTTGTGGCGGGAACCATAAACAATCCCGGTTCTATAATATTAACCGTTTCGGACCTCGGAGAAATGGAAATGGTTGCCGATGTAAACGAAAGCGAAATACTTCTCGTATCAATCAAAGATACAGTTAGAATTACTGTGGATGCTTTTACGGATACTACGTTTACCGGTACCGTATACTATAAAGCAAATATGCCGAAAGCAGCAACTACCTCAGAAGCTGTAGAATTTGAAGTAAAAATAGCGATTCCCCATCATCCCGGAATGCTGCCCGGCATGAGCGCGAATTGTGAAATAGTGACGGCTAAAAAAGACAGTGTTATCCGTGTTCCGCTGCAGTCTCTGGTTGCAAAGGATAAAAAGAGCGGTGTGTATAAAATAGAAGACGATAAGACAAAATTCATCGAGGTCAAAACAGGAATTACCGAAGGAATGTGGGTCGAAATAAAGGAAGGGTTAGAAGAGAATGATCTTATCGTTACCGGACCTATTAAAACTTTGATGAATCTTACGGACAATCAAAAAGTAACCTGGGAAGAGGAAAAAGAAGAGAAGACTTCTGAAGAAGAGAATAAAGCTGAACAGGAAAAAAGCTTAAAGGATAATTAAAAATGTTTAGAGGGTTTCTGATTGAAATTTTGCGCTCCGCGATAGAGTCGATTAAGGCTAACAAGCTTCGCTCTCTTCTTACGACTCTCGGTATTGTTATCGGGGTGATGACTGTAATCGGTGTAATATCTGTTATTTCGGGTTTTAAACAATACATGGCTACCAGTTTTTCTCAATTAGGGGCTAATGTTTTGTATGTAAGCAAGTACCCCTGGGGTTTTGGCATGAGCAGAGAAGAGTTTAAAAAAATACAAAAGAGAGATAATATAGGTCTAAGGGAAGCAGAAGCTTTAGAAAAATACGGAGCATCCTTTAAATATGTGTCTCCTAGCATAGTTAGAAACATGAAAGTGGAAAGAGGCGATAAAGAAGTAGAAGAAGTTTCAATAGAAGGCGTTTCTGAGGATTTTAGCAGGATAATCAATCAAGATGTAAGTCTCGGACGTTTTCTCTCAAAAGATGATATAAAATATAAGAGGCATGTTTGTGTTTTAGGTCAGGATGTTTTAGAGTCGCTGTTTCCCGAAGAAAGTCCCATAGGTAAAAAGGTCAAAATTCAGGGTAGACAGTTTAATGTTATCGGCATTCTGGAAGAAAGAGGAGAAATGATGGGGCAGAGTATGGATAATACTGCATTGATTCCTTATACTACAATGACAGCATTTACGGGTAAAAGAAGTTCTATTAATATAGCTGTATTTGCTGAGGAAGGGAAGGAAACAGAGGAAGAAATCAGATGGATTTTGAGAGGTGTTCGAGACTTAAAACCTGATGAAGAAGATGATTTTTCAATTAATTCTTCCGAGGCATTGATAAGTCAATTTAACCAAATGACCAGTACTTTTTTAATGATTTCAATTGCAATTGCGGCTATTTCTCTGGTGGTAGGCGGAATAGGCATAATGAATATAATGCTCGTTTCAGTCTCGGAAAGAACAAGAGAAATAGGAGTCAGAAAGGCAATAGGGGCGAAATCAAGCGAGATTCTGGGACAATTCCTGATGGAATCCGTTGTGATTTGCCTGGTGGGCGGGTTTTTAGGGATTTTTCTCGGTGCCTCACTTACAAAGTTAATCTCTATTATGAGTGGCAATATCCCCTTCCATATCCCAATATGGTCAATTTTTCTTGGCTTCGGTTTTTGCTGTGGCATTGGTGTTTTCTTTGGTTTCTATCCAGCCAGGAAAGCTTCAAAGCTGAGCCCTGTGGAGGCTCTTCGTTATGAGTGAACTGATCAAAATGAAAGACGTAACAAAAGTGTATCCTCTTGGAGAAACTGAAGTCCAAGCTCTTCGGGGCGTCGATATTAGCATAAAAAAAGGAGAATTTATTTCAATAATCGGTCCCTCCGGTTCGGGCAAATCTACGCTGATGCATATAATCGGATGTCTGGATGTGGCTACGGCAGGTTCCTATTTCCTGCAAGGCAAGGATGTAAATAAGATGAATGAAAATCAACTTGCCGATATAAGAAAAGAATTTATAGGCTTCGTTTTCCAGGATTTTTACTTGTTACCGGATGTACCTGCATGGTACAATGTTTCCTTACCAATGATATACAATAGAGTCGCGCCCAGAGAAAGAAAAGAAAAAGCCATACGGATTTTGGAAAATGTAGGGCTTGGAGATAGAGTAAACCATCTCCCCAACCAGCTTTCGGGTGGGGAACGTCAACGGGTAGCAATTGCGAGAGCCCTTGCCAACGAACCGGAAATTATAATAGCTGATGAACCGACCGGCAATCTGGATTCGGTACGCGGGGAAGAAATTTTGAAAATCCTCTCAGACCTATATGAGAAAGGGAAAACAATCATAATTGTTTCGCATGAAAAATATGTAGCCGAGCAAGGAAAGAGAAAGATATACCTTAAGGATGGTCGTGTTGATGGGAAAGGGTAAAAGCAAACCCAGTGTATTAATCATAAATTGGCAGGACTGGACCAATCCTCTATCCGGAGGAGCAGAGGTCCACCTTCACGAAATATTCAGACGTTTAACTCAAGATTTTAATATATCTCTTTTATGCACACATTTTAAAGAAGCTCCCGAATTTGAAAAAATAGACGGAATAAAAATTTACAGGGTTGGCTCCCGAAATACATTTAACTTCTATGTTCCTAAAGTATATAAAAACATAACTAAAACCGAAAAGTTTGATTTGGTTATTGAAGACCTCAATAAAATTCCTTTTTTTGGAGGAAGATTTATTAGGGAAAAAAGATTAGCACTTATACATCATCTTTTCGGAAAAACTATATTTACTGAAACCAATCCTCTTTCTGCTTCCTACGTTTATTTTTCGGAAAAGTTTATTCCGAAACATTATAAAAAAATACCTATAATTGCCGTATCGGAAAGTTCGAAAAGAGAAATAGTCAAAATGGGCATACCGAAAGAGAATGTTAAAATAGTCTATAACGGAGTTAATATAAAGTCTTACCAATCTAAATCGAAATTAAGCAAAAATCCAACAATTATTTGCCTTGCCAGGATGAAAAAATATAAGAGAATAGATGTTTTAATTGATTCTATTTCCGGGATACTGAAAGAGATACCCGATCTAAAAGTGATTTTAGTTGGAGACGGAGATGATTTGTCGCGTCTAAAAAGGATTGCCCGGAAAAACGGAACCGAAAACACAATTGAATTTACCAATTTTGTTTCCGCGCAAAAAAAAGCGGATTTACTTACAAGTTCGTGGGTCTCGGTAAATACTTCTCCAAAAGAAGGGTGGGGTTTGACTTCTATAGAAGCGCAAAGTAGCGGTACACCTTCTATCGTACCCGATTCACCGGGTTTAAGAGAAACAGTAAAAGACGGAGTTGGTGGCTATATTTACCCATTTGGTGACACTGAAAGATTAGCTGAAATTCTTATCAAAGTTTTAAAAAGCAAAAAAGTAATTGATAAAATGGGAAAAAATGCGAAAAAATGGGCAACAAATTTTTCCTGGGAGGCGTCCGCCAAAAAAATGAAGAAAGTAATTTTATCACAGCTTCACAAATGATTAGGACGCAGATCCTCTCAGATTTCTTGGACTTTAATTACCACTCCATACAAGATTATTTCACACAAAAACAGATAGATTTTATTTTGTCCGACATAATTTCCATTTAGAAAAATGAATAAAAAAGCTCAAATTCGAAATATTTGTATCTTTGTGATAATTACTTTGTCGCTTCTTTGGATACCCAAGGTAGCTTCCCAGTATGTAAGTGAGACAATAGATAAAAACCTATTTAACCCTTTAGGAATTTTCAGCCCCCTTCTGGCGGCAGTTATTGTGAGAAGATTCATATCAAGAGAAGGATTCCAGGATGCAGGACTCGGAATCGGAGGGGTGAGATTAAAGTACTGGCTGTTGGCTATATTTCTACCTTTAATATGGCACGGTATTGGAGGGCTTTTTCTCTGGTCTCAGGGTTTTTATAAAATAGATTCAGTAATAAACTTCCATTTTTCTTCACTTGTTTTGATATTCATAATTGCATTTACGTATTTATTCTCTGAAGAATTCGGATGGCGGGGTTATCTTGTACAGAAACTGTCATCTTTTGGGTGGCATGTCGCTTTTATTGTAACCGGGATCGTCTGGTTTCTCTGGCACCCTCAGCATGTAATCGGGAACAGTATTTTAAATAAATTTGTCAGCCTTATTTTTATAATGCTTCTTAGTTATGTATTCGGTTGGTTGTTCTTGCGGTCAAAAAGCGTGTGGCCATGTGTCATTATGCACTCTTTCCAAAATGAATCTCAGCCTCAAGGTATCTTCAATATGTCTAAAACTCCAACTGACATTCAGGAAAATGTTGTGATATGCATAGTCCTTTTAATTGTTACAGTAATCTTATTTTTACTCGAGCATCCTATAACGGGAGAATCGATATTTAAGCACAATAAGTATATGGGTTTAAAACAAAAATAAAATCTCTGTGGGCTCTGTGCGTTTTTCTTTTCTCTGTGTTCTCTGTGGTTTAAATTAAATATTAAGTTTCCAGATAGCAAAATTCAAGACCGAAGCAAAACTTACCCATAGTAAATAAGGGATTAACAAATAACCTGCAATTCTTGATATGCGGAAGAAAAGAATAATAGATATTAATATAGCAGCCCATAGAAATATAATTTCAATAAAAGCGGCAAAAGGCGACTCCAGTCCGAAGAACAAAATGGACCATAAGGTATTTAAAACAAGATGAAATATAAAAACAGAAAATGCTATTTTTACATCTTTTTCCTTTAAACCTTTTCTCCAAATCAAAAATAAAGCAATTCCCATTAGTAAGAACAAAGTAGTCCAGACAGGGGCAAAGACCCAGTTAGGCGGATTAAATGAGGGCTTATTTATGTTTGCATACCAGCCCGGTATAGAGGAAGTCGTAAAAACCGAACCAATAATGCCCGCAAGCTGGCATATAATTATACTAGAAAAAAGAATTAAAATTTCACCTATTTTACTTCTTTGCATTTTCCCCTCCTTAAATTATTTTGCTATTAAATCATTCTTGAAATCAGAAATTAGACCTTCAATTTTCCATATTCGTAGTTTTGTATTTTCCTTATGACCTAAAAGTTCATCCATTTCTTCGTTTAGATTATTTAATTCTTCTGAAGTAATAGAAATTGGTTCATGCTCAAGATGGATTCGATCCAGTGGAATTCCGGGAAAATTTCTTAATAATTGGGGTGTCAGGATTAGAAAATCCATGGAGGTGTATCCTTCTTCAGTGCTCATTATCTTTACAGGATAGAATAAAAAGTCCGTTTTAAATCTATATTGTATGGCGTCATTCGTTTTTAATTCTTTATCTAAAGATATAACATCGAAAACAAACCATGTAAACTTGTCTGTCAGATATTCACCGACAACATTTTTTAATCCTTCGGGGATATTAGGGTTTTCAACCCCCAAAGAATCTAAATATTTTTCAGCCCAGCTTATAAAACCATCCTTATCCAAAACATGGGCAACGTTAATGTCATGCGCTCCAATCTTTTTATGAAAGGTAATTTCTCCTGCCGGTTCGCTCGCTCTTTCTTTCCCTCCGTTTCGTTTTGATACGAGCAGATTCTGTTCTCGTATCTTTTTGTTTATAAGATGTGTGGCTTTTCTGAAAACTTCTATGTCTCCTTTTTTAACAGTAGGCTCGGCCGGTAAAGGCAGGACCTCCAGGACTTCGGTGGAATCGGAAGCTTTCATGTCTGTCGACAGAAGAAGTATTTCTTCTGTACCGTTCCAGACAATCATTGCTCTCTGCGTAGGCTCAAAAATTTTTACGTTCGGACGGAAAGGAATGGAACCACGGTCCGCGTAAATTGATATACTTAAGAACAATATAAAAACAAACAACTTTTTCATTATATTCAACCTCCAAATAATTTTGATTTATCTTTAAATTCCGGGTTACGTAAAACCATGGGAAATTCCGCGAATGCTGTTAGGCATGCAGGAATGACAGATTAATGCAAATCTTTGTTAATAATCTCTCACTTCGGGCCAAGTTTTACTCCTCCTTTAATTATCACAGGAGATAATTCAAAATTGATTGTTGTCGTCGAATCGGCTACAACGATAACATCGTTTACGGTAACCCGTTCATACCCCATCATTCTGGCTTGCATAGAATAAGTCCCTGGAGCCAATCTTGATATGAAATAATAACCCTGCGTGTCACAGGAAGCTCCCCTATAGGTACCCTCAATTATAACGTTGGTACCGGGTAAAGCTTTGCCTGTTTGTTGATCTGTAACTTTTCCGGATAGCTTACCTGTCGGGCCAAGTCTTACTCCTTCGCTTTTAATTTTCTCAGGGGCTAATTCAAAATTGATTGTTGTCGTCGAATCGGCTACAACGATAACATCGTTTACAGTAACCCATTTATACCACATCATTCTGGCTTGCATAGAATAACTTCCAGGTTTAAGATTTGGAATAGTATATAATCCATTTGTATCAGCTGCGGCGCCTCTATTACTTCCTAGGATTGGAACATTTGCGCCATGTAGAGGTTCACCTGTGTTTACATCTGTGACCTGTCCGGATATTTTACCTGTACTTTTGGCAAAACCTGTGTTCACATCTGTAACTTTTTTGGATATTTTACCTGTACATGCGACAAATAAAATGATGCTTAATAAAATAGTAAGCAAACATACTCTACTTTTCATAATGCCTCCTTTAAATTGTTATTGCTTCTCTAAAATTAAATAATATCATCATTAAGTCAAGATTTTTATTCCTTGACTGTTGCGTACTATTATCTTTTTTTGTTTAATATTTCTTAAAAAATCTACTTCAATAATATCATTTTGCCTAATGATGTAAATCCGGGAGTTTTGAGCTGGTAGAAATATATTCCACCGGGATATTTGGCAGCATTCCACTGGTATAGATGATTCCCGGCATTTAGCTCTTTATTTACCAGTGTTTCTACTTCTTGACCTGAAACATTATAGATGCCGAGTGAAACATTTTCTCTTTTAGGTATTTTAAATTCAATATAAGTTACAGTGTTAAAAGGATTTGGATAATTTTGTCTCACTCGATATGTGGATTCCGGATTTTCTTCGTTGGTGATTCCGCTTTCTTCATTTAATCTGTTATAAACTTTTTCCGGTCCGAAAGATTCTAACTGACCCCCATCTTCCGAAAAAACTGATTCACCTGAATAGGTAATTGTTATTTCGTCTTCTTTTTCTATAGTTTCTGTAAACTGTAATTCAAGTGCAGTGGAATCATTAGAATGGACTTCGATATTCTCTATAGAAATGTTATTTGAACTATTTTGGTTGATAACAAAATCTGAATAGCCGCTGTCTAGTTTAATCATTTTTTTATTAAAAGCTACATTAATTCCGAGTCCATTTGAATCTACCGCAGCGGAATAAAAAACAGGAGCGGATCCAACAGGAGAATCAGAAAAATCAGTAATCCCGTATCCGTATGCAAATAGTGGGTTGTATGGGCTATCACCAAAATTAATAGGGATATCTTCCATTTCTGCCGGCCAGCTATGTGATAGGAGACCTGAAGGATTATAATCGCCAAATAATACATCTGTTATTCCTCTGCCTTCTGTTCCCGGCAGCCAGGCTGCTATAATCGCATCGGAATACGGAATGATCGATTCTATAATTAATGGTCTTCCTGAAATCAAGATAACAACGACAGGCAGGCCAGCGTTTTTAATATTTCTGATTAAATTAATCGTTGAGTCCGGTATACTTAAATCGGTTCTGTCCCCGGAGCTTTCCGCGTAAGGTGTTTCACCAATAACCGCAACAGCAATGTCAGCTGTCGTATCGATTAATTCGCCGCTTTCAGAATATGATATATCTGCGCTAGGTGCTGCTTCTTCCATGGCTTCCTTTATGGTTGTTCCAATGGTAATATCTCCGCCGTAACCTTGCCAGGTGATAGTCCATCCGCCGCATTGATATCCGAGATTATCAGCATGTTTTCCAGCAAGAAGAATATTGATATTTTCTTTAGATAGAGGTAATATTCCATCCTTTTTCTTCAATAAAACTAAAGATTTACGAACTGCCTCACGCGCGACTTCTCTGTGGGCTTCGGTTCCAATAGAATCTAAAAGGCTTCTATCGGCATAAGGTCTTTCAAATAATCCCATCTTAAATTTAGCCGTTAAAATACGTCTTACCGCGTCATCTATTCTATCGTCACTAATATCTCCCTGGTTAACAAGATTTTTTAATGTATTATAAAAATTAATATAATCAAAAGGAGTCATAGTCATATCTATTCCGGCATTTATAGCCGTTTCAATTTTATCCGAATAAGACCCGTTTAAATGGTATATTCCGTCCCAGTCTGATATGACAAAACCTTCAAATCCTAATTCCTGTTTTAGAACAGTATCTATCAGGTAATAATTTCCATGACAATTGACTCCATTCCAACTGCTGAATGAAATCATTACAGTTTTAACATTATTCTCTACGGCTTTAATATAGCCGGGTAAATGAATAGCCCGTAATGTTTCTTCATCTATTTCCGCGTTTCCCGTGTTAATTCCGTCGGTTGTTCCGCCATCCGCGACATAGTGTTTCGCGCAGGCTAAAATACTTGAAGGGTTTGCTATTGTATCTCCCTGCAATCCTCGTATAATCGCCGATCCCAACATCTCAGCCAATTCGGGTGTTTCTCCGAAACTTTCATAAGTTCTACCCCAGCGTTCATTTCTGGCGACAGCTATGCAGGGTGCGAATGTCCAGTTTGAACCCGTCGCGGATACTTCCATTGCCGTAATTCTTCCTATTTCTTCAGCCAGTATAGAATCACGAGTACACCCTAACCCTATGTTATGAGGGAATATGACCGCGCCGTAAGCGTTGTTATGACCATGTACGGCGTCTATACCATAAATTATAGGAATGCCGAGCCTGGTCGACATGGCACTGTTCTGAAAGCCATCAAACATATCTGCCCATGTTTCCGGAGTATTTGGGAAAGGCGACGAGCCGCCTCCGCATAGCAAGGAACCCAAATAGTATGTCGATATGTTATTTAAGACGTCATCGGAGCTTCTTTCTCCCTGAATCATTTGACCAACTTTTTCATCTAATGTCATTCTCCCCAACAGGTCTTCTACCCTTTCTTCGACTGTTGCAGTACTATCTAAGTATATTGTATCCTGGGCAGACAGCGGTTCTACTAAGAATATTAAACAGACAATAATAATTTTTATATAAGCATTAATATATAACATAAAAAAAGCCTCCCAATTATCGGATTAAATCGAAAAAAACAGATTTAATTTGTTTTATTAAAATTTATCAAAAGGTCGATCGTGTGTTTCAATAATTTTGTATCTCCCCAATTACCATGTCCGGGGACGACTATTCTCGCATTTTTATACTTGTTTAAAACTTTTTTGACCGATTTTGGCCATTCTTCCATGTTTGCGTCATCAGTGAAACCGGGGCTCTTACTTTCAAGAGACTTAATCATACATCCGCCAAATAAGATCTTTTTATCGTGAAAATATACCACTACATTATCTATAGAGTGAGATTCTCCGGGGAAATAGACCTCTACTGTTTCTTCTCCTACGTTAAGTTCAAATCCCTCCTTAATATCGAATAACCTATTTGGGGCTTTGAACTTTTGGGTTTTATACGCTTCAAGACATTCTTGTTTTTTCGTTTTAGATTTTTTTAACATCTCCGAAGCCGCTGCCATTGTTTCGTATATCCTACCGTTTTCTATCAGTTCTGCAGTTAATTCTGAGCCATACACGGGAATATTTTGACTTAGCAGATACTCGTTTCCGCCCAAATTATCGTTGTGAAACCCGGTGTTGATTTCTATGATATCAGCTTTCCCATTTTTACTCTTTATCCACTCGACGACTTTTCTTGTCGCTTCATTGTTGTAGGGAGTATCGACGAAAACAACTTTATTTTCTGATAAAAATACAACGAGAGAATTTCCTGGCCATGGAAAAGAATGAGTAACGATATAAACTCCCTTTTCTATTTCTGTAATTCGTAAATCTTCGTTCAATTGAATTTGATTTACACTAGCCTGAAGAAAATTATTTATAAATATTATAACTAAGAGTAAAATTAATTGTGTAAAGCGTTTAATTGAATTTTTACGTATTAAATGTATTCTCATATCAAATTAAATCCAGCAAAATATTTATCGAAGTTTCGACACATTTAAAGCATTTTTCTTTAAGTAGATTTTCATCTTTAAATATCTTTTGCC
>CAYYUB010000037.1:0-13711 GCA_964474855.1 uncultured bacterium | reverse complement strand
TATCTCGGTGAAGATATCAGCACAATAGACCAACAACGGCTAAAGATGCTTGATAAAATAGCACAGCTAATGAACAATCCGGACGAGAATTTGAATGAATTGATGGAGATTTATAAGAAAAATAAATTTTTACAATAGGAGCCACAGATTACACTGATTTTCACAAAATTTTTTGTTGTTTTTTTTATCTTTTTTGACTTGTGACTAGTGACCAGAGACTAATGACTAAGTTATTTAACATTGTCAAGTGTCGAGATTTGACCCCAATTATAGACCCCAATTATATTGACCCCAATTATACACCAATTATACAAAGTTTATTTTTTGTTTTTATTGACCAATGACCAGTGACTAATGACAGGTGACTATATTTACCATATCCTAAATTCTAAATTACCCGGAACCTGCTCTATTGGAAAGGAAGTTTGATTTTCTCTTTGATTTTTTCGACTTCTTCCTTTGCTTTTTCTTCGACTTTCTCTTCTACCTTTTTCTTTGCTTCTGCTTTCTTTTCCTCTATCTTAGCCTGCAATTCTTGCTTTTTCTTTTCCGCTAATTGCGTATACGTCTTTACCTCCAAAAGATTTCCTTTAAAATCTTCTTCCACGGAGATAAAGCCTTTATAATACTCCTGGTATTCTTCGAGTTTGGCTCTAAGCAAATTATTTAATTCTACCTCAAGCTTAGCCCTGGTCTCGTCCACCCACTCCGCTACCAATTTACCTATAGTCCCGGAAATTAATTTATCCAAATTACTCTTTATCTTAAAAGTGTATTTTCCTTCCCGAGAAACCGTATAACCAACCTGAATATCCACAGGATTTGTTGAAAGAACAGATTTGATATTCGCCGCAATCTTATCTTCCTTATCACTCAAATCCAGATCGATATCGAAAAGTTGTAAATTCAAGGTTCCTCCCGCTCTACTGAAACGGTCAAAAGACAGCTCGCCATCAAGGTTATAAATACCTTTTGCTTTACTGACTTTGAAGGCTCTTATACCCTTGCCTAAAACAAACGGGATATTCTTTGCTTTAAAGTTAAACACTGCAGACTTTTCCCTATCTTCCCTTTTATCTATCAAACCCGCCCATTCGACCTCTTCATTACTTTTAATTCTTTTGATGGAAAAAGTGGTTGGGTTATTTATTATATTCTGATCGCTCGTTATATCATTCGCTTTTACACTATAAAGGTTTCGCTTTGCTATACTACCCAGGGAAACATCCATGTTCTTAAGCCAGAACTTCGGTACTGCTACGCCGGGAAAAGTAATATCTCGACCGTAAGCCCGTAAGATCAGTTCTCTTCCCTCTTTTCTCTTTATAAAAGGTTTTAATTTTTCGAAGTAATAATTCCACCTTTTAAACTCATCATGTATCCCGCCGAGATATTTCTCTATGTAAGGATTCAGAATCGCGCTGGCAATTCCCCCTGCTTTTTCAGGCAAATTAATAAAAGAAGTAAGATGCGCTAAATCATTACTGATACTGGTGCTAACGCTTTTTTTATCCTCGTTTGCCATATTTAGATCTGTTTTTAGTTTATCATAGGATCCTGCGAGATTCGTTTCCGTCAGCTTGATCTTTTTATATGTTTCGTCGACCATGTTATAGGCGCTTAATGCCGCCTCAGCCGTCTTTATATCCTCCATTTTTATCGCCTTAACAGGCTCTATCAATCTCGGAAGATTTTCGACTTCTTTCCTCTGCTCCTGTAACGTCTCTTCCCACTTTCCCTTTAAGCCCCGGTATTTTCCGGGCAGTTCTTCCAGAAGTTTCGGGGATTTGATGTTTTTCATCTCTCTTTCTATAATTTCAGCCACAACTTTTCCCGCGTCTTCCAGGAAAGAACCTATGAAAGTTTTCCCCTCTTCCTCACCCAATTCCCCTGCTTTTATCGCTCTGCTTCCCGGAAGGGCTCCCGATGTTTTTCTCTCAGTATTCCACTTTATTTCCTGTAATTCTATATTATCGATTACAACCTTATTTCTTACAAGCTGCCGCACATCGACCTGCAAATCAATCTCTCCGATCTCAAATAAATTGCGGAAAGGCTTTCTACTGTTCGCGACCTCGATAGATTTGATACCAACGCGGCCATCAAAAATCTGAAAATCCAATCCCGTAACATCCGCTTTCGCTTCGAAGATCCTTTCAAGACTTCTTTCCATCGCTCTTTCAATTAGTTTATTCATAAATATAATGTTAAAGACTACTATACCCGCGATAAGAATCGCGATAAGAGACAGTTTACCACGCAGGACAAAACCCGTATTGCTTTTAATGCTCTTTGCGATACCTTTAAGTCTCTTTATATCTTTTTTATCAAGGTTTTCCCTTAACTTATAGTTTCCTTCCTCATCCCGGACGAAAACGTCATTTATATAATTTCTGTATTCGTGTATATAGAGTTTACGCAGAATTTTCTTTCGAAACTGTTCTTCGGTAAATTTTCCGATAAATAGTTTCGGTATTTTTTTTACTTCACTCATAGTCGTTTACCTGATCCTATCATAAAAACTCACAGCCGAGCCAAATTTACTTTTAAGCCCTGCCAGAAGAGGTTGTTTCACGACTGCCTGAATAAATTTATTATTTGCGATTTTCTCTCTCACTTTATCGCGGTAAACATCGACCAGGTATTTCGCCAGAAAATAAATAGGCAAAGCCAGTACCAATCCCACAGCCAGCCCACCCATAACAAGGGAATTATAATACTTTGTCAAATAAAAGAACGGACTATTGAAAAGTTTCGTAAAGAAGCTACCTAATGAGGGGATTGTAAGAATAGCGTATCCGATTTCATCCAAGAATTTGTCCAGAAAACCAAGGAGCAGACTGAAGACGGCAATAAATACCATCTCTACTGCTTGATTTAGCTTAAGAAAGAAGGTAAGAATAAACAACGAAACCCAGAAAAGGTTTGTTTTGGGGACTAACGCAAGAATAAAAGCAAATGATATAGCCAATGCAATCTGCGATGTCTTTTTATTCGAATTTACTGCTACAAAAACTCTCGCAACCCAATTTATAATCATAATTTAAAAAACCTTCAATATTAAGAATATGAATTTTTGTAAGCTTGTCAAGACAGCCGTTGGCTGGCTGACAAGAGAGACCGTAGACGGTAAACAAAAATAGGATTAGAAGCAGTGTAATTTGGTAGTTCAGGGGTTAGGGATTAAGCGGTAGGTGTTTTTTTAATCCGTGCTCATACCCCTTGTTTTACTGCTAATCCTAAAAAACACCCCCTTGACATACATTCAAAAAAACTTATCATATATGATAAGAAATATGGAACGTAATTTAGCGGAAAAGTTTTCAAAAGAGTTGGCTATCGATATAACGCAGGTTGTCAGGGAATATTATGAAGTTCTTGTTTTGCGTGGTATTTCCAGATTTCCGGAAGCCAGATACTTAATATTCAAAGGAGGAACTGCCTTGAGGTTAGCTTATAACTCTCCCCGGTTCTCTGAAGATCTCGATTTCTCGCTATCTCAGGATATACTGGGAAAGAATTTTAAAAATATAATTGAACAGACGATTGCTCCATTCCCGGAGATGAAAATCTCCGATTTAGCCGAAAAAAGATATACTTATCTTGCTGAAATCAAAATCGGCAAGGATTATCTTTCTTTTCCTTTCAGGATAAAAATCGAAATTTCCAAGAGAATACAGAAAAACTACGAATTCGAATTAAAAATGCTAAAATCTCCCTGTTCGATTTATTCTATTCTATTACAAGTCGTAACACCGAATCAGCTCTATAAGGATAAGAAATTATGCGTGAAAAACAGGAAAGAAACAAAAGATTTTTTTGATTTATGGTATTTATCGGAGCTATTAGGCAAAAAATATTCGCCCAAAGTTAAGATTGACAGGAAAACATTACGAAGAGATTTAAGGAAGTTTTTACCTTCTGAATTTCACAAAATTATTGAGGTTTTATGAAAAGTTTTGATTTACTCAAGGAAATAAAAAAATTCGAGCGAAAATTTTTCACCATAGAAGACCTCGAAAAAATAACCGGTTTCAAGAGAAACTACCTGTATCTCCAGCTAAACAGATGGATTAGACTGGGGGTACTGGAAAGAATTGCTAAAGGTGTTTATGTCCCTCTCGGCGAAAACACAGAAATAGAGAAAGTTGCTTCTTTTATTTATCCTCCAAACTATTTATCTTTCGAATCTGCGTTAGCTTCATACGGCATCCTTAATTTAATTCCTTACGCCTTCACCTTTGCCACGACAAGAAGAACAAAAGTTTGCAAAATAAAAGGAAGAGAAGTAACTTTCAGGCAGGTAAAGGAAAGTTTGTTTTTTGGATATGAGGAAAAAAACGGCAGCTATATTGCTACTCCGGAAAAAGCTTTTCTTGACCAGTTATACATGGTAACAAAAGGACTTGCAACATTACCAATGAATGAAATCGATTTAAAAAAACTTTCAAAGGAAAAAACAAAAAATTTAATCACTTTTTTCCCGGATAATGTCCGGGCTTCCGCGGAAAGTTACGGAATTATTTGAATGAAACATTGGGCTGTTTTTTTCCCGAACCACGAAACTTTAAACTCGAAACTATAGTTAATCACAGAGACACGGATTTTTTGTTGTTTTTTTCTTTTGACTTGTGACTGACGACTAATGACTCAGTTGTTTAAAATTGTCAAGTGTCGAGATTTGACCCCCAAAACCCAAAAACATAGAGGCACAAATCTTTCATATAAAGAAATACCGGATTTTACTTTAAAGGGAAAAGTATTTTCTGTATCTCTGGTTCGTTGAAATTCTCCATAGTAACCACAGTAACACCGGTGTCAATTCTCTTCTCTACACTTTTCCCATGTACAGCGTCTACCGCTGCTTTTACACCAAGATAACCCATATTATATGGATTTTGGACAATAAGAGCCTGAATGTTTCCCTTTTTCAACTCTTCTATCTCTGTAGGACCGCTGTCAAAGGCAACTAATTTCACTTTGCCGGCAAATCCAAGTGATTTCAATGCTTGTACACAGCCTGCTGCTCCCGGCTCATTAGCAGCAAAAATTCCACTAAGATCCGGATGAGAAGTTAACATATCTTCGGTAACCGACATTCCACGAGCTGCATCGCTGTAGCAATAAAGAGTGGATACTAACTCAATATCAGGATACTTAGTAATTTCATCCTTAAATCCTTTTTCTCTCATGATCGAAGTAGCAGCGCCAGGAATAAATGGTATCAATCCTACTTCACCTTTTGCACCAATTAAATCTGAAAGAATTTGAGCGGCTTTCTTTCCGCCCAGGATATTATCGGTTGCAATAAAGGTTAACGGCAAGTCTGAATCAACATCAGAATCAATAGTAATCACCGGAATCCCGGCATCTACAGCTTTCTTTACAGTGGGCACTAAAGCATTGGCATCACAAGCAGCCATAACCAGAGCATCAACCTTCTTATTAATAAAATCCTCAATTATAGCTACCTGACCGGCAATGTCTGTTTCTTCAGCCGGACCTTTCCAGATGATTTCAACGTCAAACTCTTTAGCAGCTTGTTCAGCACCGGCTTTTACAGTGAGCCAGAAAGGATTAGCATTAGTCTTTGGGACTACTGCAAAACGAATTTTTTCTTTTGGTTCTCCTTTGCAACCCGAAAATATAAGAACGATTAGGAACCCAAAGACAGCGGCTAATCGAAGGAGATTCTTTACTAAATTTCGCATATTAGAAAACATATTAATCCTCCATTTTGTTTATATGTTACGTATTAGTTAAAATTTTCCCTTCTTGCTCCAATTATCCCCCCAGTGTTGCACTGTGACGACGTCTGACTTGGTCATAATATACAGCAAGAATAATAACAGCCCCAATTATTATGAGCTGCCAGAATGCTGAGATATTGAGCAAGTTACATCCATTTCTTAAGGTAGCCATGATAAACGCTCCAATTATGGTACCAATAATTGTTCCCTGACCACCCATTAAACTCGCTCCGCCAATAACTACGGCAGCAATGGTATCGAGTTCATATCCTGTCCCAGCAGTGGGTTGACCGGTGACTAACCGAGAAGTCAAAAGAACACCGGCAATCCCTGCCAACATTCCGGAAATAATATATACAGCGGTATTATAACGGTTAATATCAATACCCGATAACCTGGCAGCTTCAACGTTACTACCGATAGCATAAGTATACCTACCTAAAATATGGCGAGAAAGAAAAAGGTATGCAATAACAACGATGATTGACATGATAATTATAGGTACCGGTATCCCGAAGATTCTACCATTTCCCAAAAAAGAGAAATTTTCAGGTAACCCAAAAACCGGATTGCCGCCGGTTATAATCAAAGCGAGCCCCCGGGCAATACCCATCATACCTAAAGTAATAATAAAAGGTGCAATTTTTCCTCGGGTGATAATGAAGCCATTTATAAATCCACAAAACGAACCTGTACCTATCCCCGCAATAATGGCTAATGATGTCGGGCAACCTCCCCTCATTAGAATGGCTGATATTATTCCGGAAAGAGCTAAAACCGAACCAACCGAAAGGTCTATTCCTGCTGAAATTATTACAAAAGTTTGCCCGATTGCCATTATAGCGATAACAGAGACTTGTATTCCAATAGTAAGTAAGTTATTTAAAGTAAAAAAATAAGGTGATAGGAAACCGAGTATAAGAAACATAATTACTAACGAAAAAAAAGGAGTCAATCTTTCGAAAAATAATATGTAAGATTGTCTTTTACTTACTAAAATTTTCTTAAAAGCCTTTATGTTCAATATAACCTAACTCCTTATCCTACTGTAGCATAATTTAGGATTTTTTCCTGGTTCGCGTCTTCTTTCTCAAATCTCGCAGTTATACGCCCTTCGCGCATGACCATTATTCTATCGCTCATTGTTAGAATTTCAGGTAAATAGGAGGAAATCATAATAACCGCTACTCCTTTTTTTGCCAGTTGGTTTATCAATCCGAATATCTCGGTTTTTGTGCCTACATCAATTCCTCTTGTCGGTTCATCAAAAATTAAAATTTTCGTGTTAGTAATAAGCCATCTTGCTATAAGTATCTTTTGTTGATTACCTCCACTTAAAAATTTTACTGATTGATTTAGCTGTTGGCATTTGATTTTTAGATCCTTCCTGTAAATCTCGCTTTCGGAACGTTCATTCGATTTGCGAATCCATCCAAATCTTGTAAATCTTGTAACATTAGCTAAGGTAATGTTATCCTTTACTGATAAATCTAAAGCTAATCCATCATCTCTACGATTCTCCGGGAGAAGTCCTATACCTGCAGAGATAGCATCGTGTGGCGATCTTATCTTAACCTCTTTTTTCTCAACAAATATTTTACCCCTATCAATTGGATCAGCCCCAATGATTGCCCTAACCAGCTCGGTCCTACCTGCTCCAACCAAACCTGCAATGCCTAATATTTCACCTTTTTTGACTGTAAAGTCAATATCCTTGAGGTGCCCTTTCCGACTGAGTCCCTCCACCCGTAGACATTCCTCTCCGATTTTCGCATCCTCTTTCTTATAGAGTGTTTCGTCTACTTCCCTTCCAACCATCATTCGAATAAGGGAAGGGATATCTACATCAGAAATCTCACTTGTACTTATCTTTTGACCATCGCGTAAGACTGTTACACGATCCCCAATTTTAGTAATTTCTTCTAACCGATGAGAAATATAGATAACTGATATGCCTGTTTTTTTTAACTGGGAAATAAGAGAAAAAAGTTCATCAATCTCTACCTCAGTTAAGGCAGCTGTTGGTTCATCCATAATCATAATCTTTGAATCGGCGGAGAGAGCCTTTGCAATTTCCACCATTCGACGTTGGGCAATTCCTAACTTCGTTATTGGTGTCGTTGGCAAAAAACGCAGATGTAATTTCTTTAATATTTTTTCAGTCAAATCATATTGCTTTGACTTATTTAACCATCCGGATGGAAAGAGTGGCTCTCTACCCAGGTAAATGTTTTCGGCAACGTTAAGATGGGGTACCAGGCTGGTTTCCTGGTAAATCATACTGATACCGAGATCGAGTGCTTCACGTGGGTTCTTGACATAAAGCTCTTTTCCCATAAAGAAGATTTGCCCCTTATCTTTAGAATAAGCACCAGTTAAAATCTTCATCAGCGTAGACTTACCTGCTCCGTTCTCACCAACAAGAACATGTACCTCACCCTTTTCCAAACTTAAGTTCACCCTGTCTAATGCGACTACGCCTGGAAATCGTTTAGTAATATCACACATCTCTAACAATGTTTCACCAGTCATGTGAATATTTTTTATCTTTCTCCTCGGTATGAGTTGAGAAATCGCCTTTTGACATTACGGAGGAGTAATCTCCCCGCTCGGGTCCCATAAGTCTTCCCAGCTCTGGTTCTGTTTCCATAAAAATACTTGTCCTTTAATAAGTCGGCAATTTTTATTGATACCCGCGATTTCTTTCATTTCTTTCTCAGTAATAGGAGTTGAAACCGTGCTTCTTAGGTTTGCCAGGTATTCGTTTCGGTTTACCGAAAAAGGAATTGGAACCTGTCCACGCTGAATTGCCCACTTCACGCAAACCACTGCCGGGTGGACGTTCAACCGTTCCGCAATTTTCACGATCACCGGATCTTCAATGTCAACGGTATCTCCCGCTGACCGGTCGCGCTCGGGCCGGAGCGGTGAGCCGATCGGACTGAACCCGATAGGTATGATACCGTTATCGAGTAAGAACTTGAAAAACTCCGGCTGCTGGAAGTGCGGGTGCAGTTCCAATTCATTGCAAACGGGTTTTATTTCCGCGTCCCGCAGAAGCAGCTTTAATTTCGGGATGGTCATATTCGATGTGCCAATATGTTTCACCAGGCCCATTCCCACGAGCTTTTCCAGTTGTCTCCACGTCTTCATATAGTTTTCGTGGATGTAGGGTTTTGCATTGGGATCACGCGAAGTGATATCGACACCTTTAGCGTGAAAATTTGGAAATGGCCAATGTATCAGGTAGAGGTCAAGATAATCCAACTGCAGGTCCTTGAGCGATTGTTTGCATGATGGAATTACATCTTTCTCCCCGTGCTTATCGTTCCAGAGCTTTGAGGTAATCCACAACTCTTCTCTCTTGAGACCATTTTCCCTTACTTCCCTGAGCACAGTACCGATTTTTGCTTCATTACCATAGACGGAAGCGCAGTCGATATGTCGGTATCCTACCGATATAGCCCCCTTTACTGCTTTGGCCACTGCTTCAGCACTGAAGCGGTCACTACCGAAAGTCCCCAGGCCGATGCAAGGAAGTTTTGCGCCGCTTTTAAGAATCTTCTTGGGGACTTTATCCGGATCGACGCCGTCGGGGTCGCCTCTAAAAATCCGCTCTTTCTGAGTCATAGCCATTTACAGACCACCGTGGATGATTTATTATTGTATTTCATTTAATTTCTTCGTCGAACACCACTGCTACTTTGCCGCATTTGCCCTCATTCATAAGCGCATAGGCTTCGGAGACCCTATCGAGTGTAAAACGATGAGTTACCAGGTCTTCCGGATGAATACCCCAGCGAACGAGACGCTCGACCAGTTCCTCCATGAGCCAGATGCTCGTCACCCACGAGCCGAAAATGGTCTTCTGCTCATGGATAATGTCCGGGCTTGGGTTAAATTCAACTGTACCGCCTTCGCCGACCATTGCAATCTTTCCCCATTTACGGGTCGCCCTTATGGAAAGCTGTCGCCCATGGGTATTGCCCGAACAGTCGATAGCGCGTTCGACTCCGTTGTCATGAGTTATCGCAAGAATCTCTTTAAGCGTATCCGGCCCCGAAACAAATACATGGTCGGCAAGTTTTTTGTCCTCTGCTATCCTGCATCGTTCCGGAGTCACGTCGACACCGATAAGCCTCTGAGCACCCATGGCTTTTGCAACCACAAGTGTAGCCAGCCCTACCGGGCCGAGGCCGACAACGAGGACATCGTCATTACCGCAAATCCCTATTTTTTGTAGCGCTTCGTATACGGTTCCAAAACCGCATGCCACCTGCGCGCCGTCAGTGTAGGTTAGTTCATCGGGCAGGTGGATACAATCCCTTTCTTCGGCAAGAAGATAGGGCGCCATCCCTCCGTCGCGTTGCCACCCGTATGCAGCCCGGAGCGGGCTTGTACAGCTTATCATGTAGCCCCTGCGGCAATCGTTGCAGAGACCGCAACCCGAGATATGGTACACTGCAACCCTATCACCTTCCTTGAACCTCCTCATTCCGGGCCCGCATTTCACGATCTGACCTGCAGGCTCATGTCCCGCGATCTTGTTCTGGTACCCTTCCGGGCCTTTGCCGAGATGTTCGCGGTAGATCGCCCGGATATCGCTTCCGCATATCGTTGAGGATTTCATTTTAATGAGTACCTGACCATGGCCTGGCGTTGGGATTTCAACCTCCCTCAGCTCAACCGTACTATCGCCTGGTAGATAGGCCGCTTTCATCATTTTTGCCATAGAATCGCCCCCTTCCATTCACGGAATATTTTTTTGAAACTCGAACCAATATAGTACACTATCATAAAATAGCTGCATCTCTAATTTCTTATTCATTCTGAAAGATTATAACAAAAACTTTTAAAGAAGTCAAGAGTATAGCTATCTTGCCTTACACCCCAATTCTCCCCTTGAATATTTAGGTAAAATCTGCATAATTATTGGTAGGTAAAAAATGAAGTGTCCCATTTGCAAAGAAACCGATTTGACTCCGGTAATGACCAGAAACGAAGGGGTCATGGGGTCAAATCTCAACACTTGACAATTTTTTGAAATCACCCCTCCACCCCATTCTTCGGATCTAAGTCAAATGGTTAAATTGTTGAATCAGTTAAATAGTTATTTTAGGGGTTAGCAATACAGATCCTTCGAATCAGTTGAGTGGTTAAATAGTTGAATCGTCAAATAGTAAAAACATAAAAAACTATTCGTGCTATTCGTGTAATCCGTTGTTCCTATTCCTATCTCAATTTTTCTATCTTTACCGATTCAAAACCTTCTATACTTATGAAATAAATCCCGGGGGACAAACCGGCGCCAACCGTTACAAAGGAGGAATTATAAACCATTGTTTTTTCCATCACCCTTCCGAATTTTTGACTCATAAAGTGTAAAGGGGTCAGGTCTTTAGATTCTTCGACTCGGTTGAATAATCAACCGAGTCGTGAGTCACGAGTCAAGAGTTAGCTACCAGATACCGGATCCTGGGTTCCAATTTTAAAAAACCACAATAGAAATTTAGTGTATTTTGTGTGTTTCGTGGTTAAATAAATTGTTTTTTCTGTGTCAATCTGCCTGCCCTGTAGGGAGGAACGACTGTACCAGGGTGTAATCTCGTGGTTTAAAATGAAACCGACAGTAAATCCACAAGGTCTTATTTATAAAAGGAGGATAAAATGAAAAATTTAATAAATAACATATTTTTGGTCTCATTATTGTTTTTCATTCCAATGTTTACAGAGGGAAAGAGTTTCATTCAAGAAATTAAAGATAAAATTACAAAGGAAACAGAAAAAATAGAAGAGAAAAAAGAGGAGAAAAAATCGCCTGAAGCAGACAGCCGTATTAAAGAGGTTAAAGATAAGATTGTAAAGGAAAAGAAAAAAGAAGAACATAAAATCGAAGTAAAGGTAAAAGAAAAGAAAAAAGTAAAAGAAAAAGATAAGGACAAATATAAACATGACTATGGTTATGATTATGATAGAAAAT
The DNA here is from genome assembly GCA_964474855.1 of uncultured bacterium. Lineage (GTDB taxonomy): Bacteria > Hydrothermota > UBA3072 > UBA3072 > UBA3072 > JAFGHJ01. The sequence goes on along the minus strand of CAYYUB010000037.1, from coordinate 1,981 downwards.
ACTATAAGAAAAAATATAAATATGACAATTATTCAGATAATAATTCCCTTTATTGGATTTATGATAATATTTCTTTTGATGAATCTTCCGTTCTCGTGACCGATGTGAGATATGACGATTACTCTTATGTAGATGATTCGGACTTGATTTCTCCCAGTCCGATATACACGAATAAACAACCGAGAAAAATCATATTCCTTAATTCTTCAGTCGAAGCCACCTATCTGGGCAAGGATATCGATGACACTTATGGAATTACGGGGAAAATTTCCGCAAACCTTTATTCCTTACATTTTAACTGTTTTTATCAGAGTATTTTTTCAAGCGAGGAATCTCTGACTCTTTATTCGATAAACGGCGGCTTTTCTTTTACAACGGAAAGTTTTACTTTAACGCCTTTTATAGGGGCTTTTTATATCGAACCCCTCGAGGAAGCTCAATTCTCTTATGGAGCTAATTTACAGATTTTCCTTCCCGATAATTACAATTTGGATTTATACACCTTAAATTCGTCTTACGGTTCGCTTAACTTCAATAATTTTTCCGCTTCTTTAAATTACGAATTTTATAGATTTAATATTGGTTTGGGTTTTAACTATAATAATTACGCGGGAGTCTCCTTTTCGGGACCGCTTGCAAAGCTTTCTTTCTGGTTGTAGAAATTTAAGGGATAAGGGTTCCAGAATTCCAGGTTTCAAGGGTTCAAGTTAAAAAATAACAAAAAAATCAGTGTTAATCTGTGGACAATTAAAATTTAGGGATACAGTTTCCAGGTTTCGAGTCAAAAAAAACAAACAAAAAATTCCCTGTGTTCTCTGTGCCTCTGTGTGAGAATTACTTTTTTTGACTCATGCCGCAAGACTCGTGACGCATGACTATTAAATTCCTTAATCCCTGGCACCTGGTATCTATTATCTACTTACTACTTACTACTCCCTACCTATTCTATCTAACAACTACGCTCTTCCTCGATATATCTCCGATATCCGTCACAAGATTATAAAAATAAACGCCGCTTGGGACAGTTACACCATATAAATTCTTGCCATTCCACGTTACATTATAAGTTCCGGGAACACATTCCGTGTTAACAAGTTCCTTCACCAAACCCCCATAAATGTTATAGACTCGAAGAATTACATGTTGATCACCCTCGCCTTGCGGTATTTGATATGTTATAACTGCAGAATTAACAAACATATTATCGCAAGAAAGCATTAATCTGTCCGGATTCAGAAGTCCGTCTTTAATACCTGCTCCGGCTACTCTAACAAGGAAATAGTAAGGAGTAATACTACCGGCATAATTTTCCGTCATATTTATGGTTCCTGACGTACTATCAAGTGCTACCACATAAAGAGAGTGAAATCCAATTACAAGGGAATCAAGGGGCGAAGCCTGACCAAGCAACAGTTGAGGTCCCCCCACCTGAGGTAATTGTTGCTTCTTCCCACTGCCCCTGTGTCGTTTCCAATTGATAGAGAACCTGCATGATATTGCTATTGGGTGGAATTCGCGAATTGACGGATATCCCTGTAAAAGAAGGAATCCGGTCCGTTGTTTCGTTATCAGCTAATGGAATAACCGATGAAGCAAGAGGAGAAGTATATTCGGCAACCTCATCAATCACCGTTACATCGTAACTGCCAGCATTTGCCACATATATCTTATTTGTGTTTGGATTTACGCAAGAAGCTTCAGGGGCACCTCCAACGGGAACAGTTCCGGTTACCCAGTCAGCATAAAGAGATGGAACGATTAAGAATATTGTCAAAATAATGATCAACGATCTTGAAAGATTCTCTGACCTAGTTACTTTAATACAAAACATAAAGCCCCCTTTTATATTGATATTATAGAGATTGATAAAAATTAGTCAAGGTATTTCGAAACAAATCCAGCCCATCCGCGTCTAACTTGATAAATAAACGGAGGTTAAAAATGAAATTAACAAATAAAAGATTCGGACAGTATAGAGCAG
>CAYYUB010000036.1:0-13900 GCA_964474855.1 uncultured bacterium | reverse complement strand
TACAACTTGTGATACAACAATGACCGGAGCGGATACTTTAGTTGATACTATAATTGGTAGAAGCCTTAGTTATGACCCTCCGCATAATTTAACATATTTTAACCGATTGATGGAGTTTTTGCATAATTACTACTATAAAGTTTCTTATGGGCAATTATGGATTGAGTGGGAAGTTCTTCCTTATGCGGGTGATTCCGGGTATTCTTTGCCCCATGAGATGAAGTATTACGGAGACCCGCAAAATTTTGTTCTGGGTTTTTTCAAATTACTGCGGGATGCCGTGGAAGTAGCCGATTATGATGCGGATTTTTCTAACTTCGATCAGATTATAATCTTTCATGCGGGGTCGGGGTGGCAGAATGATTATTTAAGTGATTCACCCTATGATATTGTTGTAGCACGGGGTAACGGTATGCATGACTTGTTCGGGTCATATCTTGTGGCTGACGGGGATACTATTGATTCGGGTGTCATGATGCCTGAGACGGGTTTTCAGGATGGTTACTCCTCTTATCTTCAGGGGACATTATGCCATGAATTTGGGCATTCTTTAGGTCTCTGGGACCTCTATGATGTATCTTATGAAACCATGGGTATGGGAAGTTGGGCTCTTATGGGTAGCGGTAACTGGAATTTAATGGGGCTAATTCCACCCAGGTTATGTGCCTATAATAGAGTTGAGCTTGGTTTCGATAATCCTCATTCGATCGATAAAGCTTCTACTTCCATTCCTATAAAATGGACAGGTAGCACAGATTCAACGACTCCCAGAATTTACAAAATTCCTATTAACACCGATGAGTATTTTTTGATTGAAAATAGATTTACTTATCTTAATCCCGATACTTCTCATTATGTTAGCCCCTGTACAACGAACGTAGATTCGAACGGTTACAGGGTATGGAAAGACAATGTGCTTGTTAACGTCGATGATTACGAATCTTCTCTTCCCTGTGACTATAACTCGGGGGGACTGGCTATCTGGCATATAGACGAGAGAAAGATAGCTGAGACGGAATCATTTAACATGATAAACGTTGGGTTCCCAAAGGGAATAGATATGGAGGAAGCCGATGGCATACAGGATTTCGAGAAGGATATTTATAAAATTCAGGATTGGACTGCCGCTTTCACAGGTTCCCCTCTGGATGTTTTCTTCAAAGAAGGTTTCAATTCCGAATTTTCACCCACGACAGATCCAAGCACTCACGATAATTTCGGCAACTGGACGGGTATAACGATTTCAAATATTTCCTCTCCGGATACGGTTATGTATTTTGATGTCTCGTTTTATAGGAGTCTTGCAAACTTTCCCAAAAAATTCGGCGGAAAGATGGATCTGATTTCGCCGCAGAATGTTGACAGCTCTATTTTTGCAGGTGATATGTGGGGAGGGATTTATAGGGTGAATCCGGACGACACTCTATTTAGAATGATCGAGTTAGAAGACTCTATATATAAAGACTCTACTTATACCTCTCCCCTTATAACCGATGTAACCGGTAATGGGGATTTAGAGCTTTTTGATATGACCATAAAAGGAAGAATTTTCCTGTACGATATTTCTTCCGATTCTCTTTTGGATTCTCTTTCTGTAACCGGAGAAATATATGGGAATGCTTCAGCGGCGGATCTGCTTCCCGGAGAAGGGAAAGAAATAATGTTTGGGACTTCCGCTTCGGAATTACACCTGCTTGGGTGGGATGGAGACAGTTTGATTGAAGCCGATGGTTTTCCTCTGTATGTTGGAGATTGGCTGGTTTCCACTCCCCTGGTTATTGGAAACCATATATATGTTTTACCGGCTGACGGGACTCTTTTGAAAGTTTCTACTGCCGGTGAAATTGTTTGGCGAAAAGGTGAGGAGAATGTTTCTTACAGTTTATCTTCGCCGGTGGCAGGAGACATAGACAGAGATGGGGTCAAAGAGATTATTTGTCCGGCAGGTTCAAAGACCATTTTTTCTGTCGATACAACAGGGGTGATTGAATGGAAAAAGGATCTTCCCGCGAAAACTTTCTTCTCCACCCCCGCGCTTGGAGACATAAACGGAGATGGATATCTTGATGTTGTTTTCGCCGATAGTACAAATATATTCGCTTTAAACAGAAATGGTTTTTTGATTGATAATTTTCCGATAAAAATGCACCTGTCCCGTCAGACTCAGTCTTCGATTGTGCTATCAGATGTAAGCGGTGATTCTTTACTCGACATAGTGTTTGGTTCTCCCGATGGAGGAGTTCTTGCTTATAACGGAGAAGGCGAAAGGGTAGTTGAATTTCCTTTCGCTGCAGGCGCAAGAGCTTATTCTACTCCTCTGATTTTTGATCTGGACGGAGATGGTCTATCAGAATTGTTTATTGGTTCAGATGACGGATGGTTATATGGTTGGCAAACGGATGGGTTTTACAGAAATGATGGATGGAATAGAATTTATTTTAACAATGATCATCAATCGGTCTTTCCTGATTCGCTTTTACCAGAGAGCTTCGATAGTGAGGATGAATTGACCATCGAAGAGTTCTATATTTACCCTTCTCCTGTTAGAGGAGGCGAAGAAGCTTTTATCCGATTCCGTCTGGGTGCTTCGGCTAACAATATAGTCATTAGGGTCTTTTCTCTTTCCGGAAGACTTATAACGGAGAAAAGGATTGTAGGATATTTTGGTCCTAATGACGTGCGTATAGATCAAGATCTTGCAAGAGTTGCTAACGGTATTTACATGGTGACAATTAATGTTGATAATAGAGTCTTTGATAAATTTAAATTTGGTTTATTGAACAGGTTTTAGAATCTAAACGGAGGAGGAGTATTAATGTTATTTCTTTCAATCCTTTTTTCAATAACACCGGCAAAAGCGGCTTTCTCCTCTTTTGTTATCCCCGGTTCAGGAGATTGGTTGATGGGGGACAAAAAGAGAGGGAGCTGTTTTATGGTGGCAGAAGCAGCAATTTGGTTGACTTATTTTGATAGTAAGAGAGAGGCGAGTAAGTTAGATAAAAGATCCAGAAACTTTGCTTCATTTTACGCTTCTGCGAATCTTAACAATCAAGACGAGAACTATTTTTATGCTATGGAAGATTTTCTGACAAATTTGGATTATAATGAAACGGTTAAAGAAGAAGCGAGAAAATTGTATCCTGATACGCTTGATGCTGCAGTTATGCAGGAGAGAATAGCGCAGAGAAGGCAATATATTGAAAACAATTCGTATGTAGGTTCTGATGCCTGGCAGTGGCAATCGGCAGAATTGGCGAATAATTATAGAGATATTAGGAAAGGCAAGAGAAAATCCTTACAGAAAGCGACTAACATGGTTGGTCTTGCCCTGGCCAATCGAGCAGTTAGCCTTTTTACTACTTATTTTTTTGGGAAGCGGGTTTCTGTAGAAATCAAGCAAAATGAAGTTGAAATGGGATTCCACTTTTAATGAAATTATACAATACTTTGAGCAGGGAAAAAGAAGATTTTAAGCCTTTGAAAGGGAAGGAAGTTTCCGTTTACTATTGCGGCATGACCTTGCAGGAATCTCCTCATATTGGTCATATTAGAGCAGCTTTGACTTCGGATATTCTTAATCGCTATTTAAGGTATCTTGGTTATGATGTTAATTTAATAGTTAATTTTACGGATATTGATGACAAAATTATTGCTAAGGCGGAAGAGGAAAAAAAAGATTATAGAAAGATAGCTGCACACTTTGAAGATGAATATAGAGGAGTAATTCGTCACCTCAACATTCTGGAGCCGGCTTTTTATCCAAGAGCGACGCAGCATATTGAAGAAATAATAAATCTTGTTTTGATGCTCGAGAAAAAGGGATATGCTTATCAAAAAGATGGCGATGTGTTTTTTAGTGTTCGTAAGTTTAAAGGCTATGGTAAGCTGTCTGGTAAGAAGGTGTCCGATTTGCGGTCCGGGGCACGAATTCAGGTAAACGAAAAGAAAGAAGATCCTGTTGATTTTGTTTTATGGAAGAAAGCAAAACCTTCGGAGCCATCATGGTTTTCCCCATGGGGAAAAGGAAGACCCGGTTGGCACATTGAATGTTCTGCTATGGCAACTTATTATCTGGGAGATACAATCGATATACATGGTGGAGGAAGCGATCTGATTTTTCCCCATCATGAAAATGAAATCGCACAATCCGAGAGTGCTACCGGAAAGACTTTTGTAAGATTTTGGGTCCATAATGAGATGCTAAATATAAAGGGAGAAAAAATGTCTAAGTCATTATTGAATTTCATCCCCATAAGCGATCTCCTGAAAGAATTCAATCCGAATGTTATTCGATTATATTTATTGCAAGCACATTATAGAAATCCTATTAATTATAACCCTGAAATGCTAAAGCAGGCTGTTTCTGGATGGGAAAAAATTACGAATTTCTTAAATATTTCGGCAGGAACGAAAGGAAAATTATTTTCTAACTTAATTGAAGAATTCGAAAATAAAATGAACGATGACATTAGCACTCCGGGTGCTGTAGCTTTGGCTTTTGATATGGTTAACGAGGGTCTTAAGGCTAAAGAAAAAGAGGTTGGGTCTTATAGAGAAACGTTGTCTTATATACTGGAAAATCTGGGATTTAAATTAGAGGAAAAATCCCGGGAACTTAGCCCTGCTATAGAAGAAATAGTAACCTTGCGAAATAATCTTAGAGACGAAGGCAATTATGAGATGGCGGATCGGATTAGAACTGTTCTGGATAAAGCTGGAGTGTTGATACAGGATAGTCCGGAAGGCAGCATCTGGAGATTGAAATGAACGGAAGAGAATTGGCTTTGGAAGCTTTAATCGGGTTTGAAAGCAAAGGAAAAACATTAAGAGACTTCGCGGAGACAGAAAAGGGAGAAAAGCCTGATAGGTCTATACAAAAAGCCTATGATTATTTTTATGGATCGGTAAAGATGATTAAAAGGCTGGACTATATTCTGGAAAAACATTTGAAGAAGAAAAAGCTTAAGGAATTACCCTTGCCCATAAGAAATATACTGCGAGAAGGGGCTTACGGGCTTCTCTTCAGCCGCGATCCTGATCATGCTGTTGTGAATGAAGCGGTAAACCTTGCAAGGAAATTTGGGCACAATGGAACCGCATCCCTTGTAAATGCAGTTTTGCGAAATCTTCATTCAGTCGATTATCCGGAAGAACCAGTAAAATATCTATCGACATTCTATTCTTTTCCGGAGTTTTTAGTTCGATTATTATTGGATGCATATGGCGAGAAAACGGAGGACATTTTAAAAGCAAGTAATCTTCCGCCTGTTACATCGATAAGAGTTAATACCCTGAAAAGCACTCCTGATGAAGTGCTTAATGATTTGAAAAAAGAAGGTTTTAAGGCGGAAAAAATTCCAGAAAGAGAAAACAATCTTTTGATTGAGAGCAGCGCAATTTATAGCAAAAGCTTTAAAAAAGGCTGTTTTCAAGTGCAAGGTGTCACTCAGACTATGAATACTGAGATTCTTTCCCCCGAAAAAGGGGAGGTTATACTTGATTTATGTTCTGTTCCCGGGACAAAGAGTACGGGGATAGCAGAAATTATGAGTGATGATGGAATGGTTTTATCTGTGGATAAAAAAGATCTCTATATGATAGTTGAGAATGCGGAAAGATTAGGAATAAAAAGCATTTATCCTATCAGGGCGGATGTGAGAAACTTCCGGGTTGCCAAAGCCGATAGGATTCTTTTAGATGTTCCGTGTTCCGGTACGGGAGTTATGGGGAAAAGAGGAGATCTCAGATGGAATCTAAGTGCGGAGTCTCTAAGTAGGCTTGTAAATTTACAAAAAGAGATTTTTAGTTGCGCGGCAAAAAATCTAAAAAAAGATGGAGTTTTAGTATATTCAACATGTTCTATTCTTCCAGAGGAAAATGAAAAACAGGTACAATGGTTCTTGGAAGAAAACCCTGATTTTATTATTGAAGGCGCAGGGGATGGTGATCCCTTTATCCGGAATTTACCTGGAATCCCCTATTATGATGGCGGATTTGGCGCAGTACTTATAAGGAGGTAATTTATGTATTATCAGCAGAGTTCTGCCAAAGTGTTTTGGATAGCTTTTCTTACTTCTCTTGTAGTATCCAGTTTGGTTAGTTTTGCTTTTGTATATTTCATTCCTGAAATCGTATCGGGAAAAACACAAATGATCACCATACCGGATGTTGAGAATTTGGAGTTGCGGAAAGCCGAGATGATTATGGACGAGAAAGGATTGAAAATACTTGTAGAAGATGAAAAGTACCATCCAACGACAAAGAAAAGTAGAGTCATTTACCAGAAACCAACTGCCGGAGAAACAGCGGAGAAAGGTTCGACCGTAAGGATTGTCTTAAGTAAGGGTCAGAAAGAAGAAATAGCAGGAGGAGAAGAAATAATTATTCCCTCTGTTATTGGTTTTGATCTTAATCAGGCTAAAGTATATCTTGCTGAGAGAGGGCTTAGTGTAGGTGTAGTTGATAAAGAGGAATCCGAAGAAACCAAGGATGTTGTGCTCCGAACTATTCCGGAACCTGGGCAGAAAGTAACGGAAGGAGTTCCTATAAAACTGATTGTTTCTTCGGGCGGAGGGAAGGTTTCCGTGCCCAACCTCAGAGGTAAAAGTGAATATAGGGCTCGTTTGCTGCTTGAAGAAAGCGGACTCGAAATGGGCAGAAAAAGTTATACTACAAGCGGAGAACATGCTTTTGATATTATTGTTAGTCAGAGTCCGGAGCCGGGGGTAACGATTGGAAAAGGCTCTAAGGTTGATATAACTGTAAACCGTGAGGGGCGTTGATGAAGAAGGTTATTACTTACGTATCTATTGTGATAGGGTCTTTCCTTTTTGGATTTGGTTCTTTCTATTATCTGATGCCGGTTGTGGTCAGACATAGTAAAACCATAGAAGTGCCGGCTCTTAGAAATATGAGTGTGGAAAAAGCTAAAAGATTTCTTACAAATTTGGATTTACGGTACGTTATTTCGGATAGCGTTAACTCGAGTGAGGTTCCAAAAGGGTTTATAGTAAGCAGTGATCCTTCGGCGAAAGAAGAGATAAAGATTAAAGGTGTAATAAAACTTGTTGTTAGTAAAGGACCGAGGAAAATTAGGTTGCCTGATATTGTTGGTCTTTCTAAGAAAGCTGCCCTTGATTCTCTGGATATTTACGGAATAACCAACAGGGTTTTTATCAATTATCCTGTTAGGGAAAAAACCTTGGACGAAAAAATTGTCAAGACAAGGCCTGCAATTGAAGATAGCATTGCTGAAGGAGGTATGCTCACCATCTATATTGGGACAGAAAAAAGAAGGGTTTTTTTGATGCCGAATTTAAACGGAATGATACTTGATGAGGCACAAGGAGAGATAGTAAAGTACGGGCTTATATTAGCAGGAATCAAGAGAACAGCAGGAAAAGTGGATGTAGTTATCCAACAGTCACCCGCACCGGGTGTAGAAGTTACCTTTGGAGATGAAGTAAAGCTTGTCGTGGGGCAATAGGCCTTGGTTTAGGTATTAGGTTTTAGCCCGACCGAAGACTGCCGACGGATGACGGATAAAGAAGCGATATAATTTTAAATATAAGGAGGCGAAAATGTATAACGTGAAGGAATTGGACAATTTTAGGAAAACCGCATATTTGGTTTTCGAGTGGTTGCGTAGTTTGACAGCAGCCAAGAAATTCATTTTTGCCTTGGGAATGGCTTGCGTTATGGGGCTGTCGGCTCAAGTTAAAGTTCCTTTACCCTGGACACCTGTTCCTATTACAATGCAGACATTTTTTGTTCTCCTTGCCGGAATTCTTCTTGGGCGAAGGTGGGGCGGTGTGAGTCAAATAATATACGTGGGGATCGGTGTATTGGGAATCCCGTGGTTTACCGGTGGAATCGGAGGTTATGGAATTATATTTGGACCCACAGGAGGATATTTAATCGGTTTTATTATAGCTGCTTTCTTTCTTGGTTATGTAATAGATACATATGTTCACCGGAGAAATTTTGTTTCTATTCTTTTGTTGATGTTATTTGCGACTTTCTTTTTAATATATATCCCCGGACTGATTCAGTTAGGATTTTATTTTTATCTGATTAAAGGATCTTTTCCGGGATTGTCCTCGCTTCTTATGATGGGTTTTTTTCCGTTTATCCCCGGAGCGATAATTAAAGTTGTGCTTGCTTCAGCTGTTGCTACGGCAATTATACCTAAAGATACGGATCCTTCAGATCAGAGTTAAAGGGTTGAATTGTTGAATCGTTGAATAGTAAAAACAAAAATAAAGAATACAGTATTTACATATTAAACATTTGGGACGTGTTGGGTTTAGCGGAAAGCGGATGGCGGTCAGCGGATAGCAAAATATTTATATTTTTTACTCTATGTCCCAAATAAAAATAAAAACAAAGGATTTTGATTTTTTAAAGACTTTTAATTCCGGACTTTTTTATTTTTTTTATGAAGATAATCCTATAAGAAGGGTTTATTTTAAAAATCGCGTTGTTGAACTTGTTTTCAGGCAAGAAGATGAAGATTTAATAATCGATTCGCCTATCAATATGAAAATGAAGGAAGGAGAGATTTTAAAGCAGCAAATTTCCAAGTGTTTTGGTTTACGAGAAGACTTGACTCCATTTTATAATCTTTGCAAAAAAGATAAAGTTTTGAGAGATTATCTTCCGAAAATAAAAAAAACGAGAATTGTTTCTGCTTTTTCTGATTTCGAATCATTGGTTGGCGCTATAGTTTCTCAAAATAATTCGTACAGAAATTATAGAAAGCAGATGAGAAAAGTTTATAGAGCAGTTAATTTCGAAAGAGCTAATTATAAAGAAGAAAAGATAGAAGAGTTAAAGCTTGGATATAAAATTTCCTATATTATGGAACTTACAAAAGACTATAATAAATTGAATATAAGAAATATTAAGGGTATTGGAAATTATTCTGTGAATCTTTATAATATTTTTCAGAAAAGAGACTACGATTCTTTTTATATCGATTGTTTGACCGAAAAGATTATGAAAGAAAACTACGGGATCAATAACGACTTTGAAGAAAACAGCAAAAAACTATGGGGAAATTATAGAGGACTTGCAGAAGCTTATCTGCAGAGGTTTTTTGAGCAAAAATAACTTTTTATTCTTTTTCTAATTTATCAAGTCTCTTATTGATTTGATCCAGTTTAGCTTCAATCTGATCGAGCTTTTCGATAATCTTTTCGAGATTGTCCATTTTATCTTTTAAGTCTTCCAACCCATCTTTAGCTTTAAGTCGACTGCCTTCTTCTACTGTTTTCAACTTCTTGGTTATTTCGGTAATTTTGTTTTGTATTTTTGCAATCTCATCAGACTGAGGTGTGTTGCAACCAACCATTGAGAGAAGAAAAGGAATTATTAATATCCACTTTTTCATATTGTCCTCCTCGGTTTTAGAAATTTACATTAAGTTCAGAAAATATCAAGCTATAAATTGATTTTTCCTTTTGGTAGTGCTGACTCATACATGGCGATAATTTTATCTATTGTTTGATTCTCCTTTTCATCTATTACCTGCCTTGCGGGATCTGCGTTATACCAACTAATGATTTCATGCGCTCCGGTAAAAAAGGGAATAGTAGCGGCGAAGTTAGGTACAAACCTTTTTATCTTGGAATTGTCAAATATCATACTGTGAGATTTGTCTCCCAGAAGGCTTGCGCCCAACTCAGGGGCAAAGGAGGCGATAAACTCTGAGGGGATATGTACTATTCGGGCTTCGGCACCTGCGGCATGTGATACTATCTCGTAGATTTGATTCCATGACAACAATTCGTCTGAAGTGATGTGGAATGCTTCCCCTATAGCTTTAGTATTACCCAATAAACCTACAAAGCCTTTGGCAAAATCCCTGTGGTGTGTTAGTACCCATAGTGAAGTTCCGTCTCCGTGTACGATGACTTTTTTGCCTTTACGCATGCGGTCCAATAATGTGTACTTGTTATGCATAGGCAGTAGGGTGCAGTCGTAGGTGTGAGAAGGTCGCACAATAGTTACCGGGAAGTGTCCTTTTCTGTAAGCTTGCAAAAGGCGTCTTTCACAGGCAATTTTATTCCGTGAATATTTCCAGGAGGTGTTAGATAAAGGAGTACATTCGGTTACAGGGAGTTTTTTAGGTGGAGTTTGATAGGCTGAGGCTGAACTTATGAAGATATACTGTCCGGTCCGACCTCCGAATAACTCGAGATCTCTTTTTATATGTTCGGGAGTAAAGGCAACCCAGTTTACAACCACGTCGAATGTCCTATCTCCAAGTGCTGCTTCGGCTGAAGCTCTATCTCTAATGTCTCCGCGTAAGATATGAGCTTTTTCTGGCACTGGTCTTTTGGTTTTGCCGCGGTTTAAAAGATATAGTTGAAGTCCTTTTTCAACAGCTAATTCGGCACATGCTGAGCTGATAATACCTGTTCCCCCAATGAATAAAACTTTCATATACTTTCTCTCCCTCTGAACTTAGATTTATACCTGATAATGTTTTATAAATTCTTTGTATAAATTTATGAGAATAAAGCAAAATATCAAGAGGATTGAATGAATTAAGATTTAAGAAATCTTAATTCAGTGAATCTGTAAACTAGTAAATCAGTAAATGAGTCTAAATTTTTTTTACTAATAACACAATTTACTAATCGACTGATAACTAAGCTTACGACCTAACGATTAAATTCTCTCCATACTATGAGACAGTTGACATAGGCAGAAAGAACTATTACGATACTTATAACAATGAACAAAGTAGTAAACTTTAACGATAAAATATTTTTTTACAACAGAAGAGTCCCTTCATCCAACACGACTCTAATAAAAGGAGTCGCAAATATACTCATAGATCCGGGCTATAACCCGATAATAAAGACGAAAGCCCTTAATCCTCTTATGAGAGAAGCAGGAATAAATTTCAAAGATATAGATGAGATATGGTTTACGCATAGTCATCCCGACCATACAGGACTCACCTACTACCTTCTTCAGGAAAAAGCGATTAAGGTAATTTGCCATCCGCTGGCAAAGGATTTAATCGAAATCGAACCTCCAATACGTGGTCTTATTGAAACCGAAAAATTCGATGATTCAATCTTGAAAAAACTTTACCCTACGGAAGAAAGAAAGAGAAAAAGACTTGACACTCTTGTACGCTATATTGTAAAATTTTACGCGACTTTTTTCACTGTGGGAAATCACGCGTTTAAAGCCGACGATTATTTTACTCATGGTGAAAACCGACATGGTATCAAGATTGTTTTTCTTCCCGGTCACACGTTCGACGAAGTCGGATTTTCTCTTGGATCCACACTGATTACAGGCGACCTTATAGCGACTTTCTCATTTAAACGTCCGGCGGTCCTGAACGTTCCAACTTCGGATATCGACAATGCTATCTCTTCGCTAAAAAAGATTTTAGAAATCTCGCCAGAGCTGATTTTACCCGGACACGGAAATTATTCGACAATAGATGTAAGACTTATAAGTGAAATTTACAATCAAACTGTAAATTTGAGAGAAAAAGGTATTTTATTATTAAAAAACACTCATTCATTTATCGATTATGCCTTCGGTTTACAAAAAATCCTTCCGCTTTTTACTCTACGTATTCAGGAAAGACTGGCGCTTTTATATATTATTTATAAGAGTTATGTGAAAAGTAAGGACTAAAATAATTTTTAATTATTAATTTTGAATGATGAATTTAAAACAGTAATTATAAACGGTAACGTCCTGTTCCGTTTCCAACAATTCCCCACGATCATTCGGAGGAAACAAAAAATCTAATCCTTTGGAGCAACACGTAATCTAAAAGAATATACGCCTTCTTCGTTATATAATTTACAAATTCTTTCAAAATAATCTTTACGGCAAATTAGTTCTGCACCTTCTAATCTTGGTATTTCATCCCTTATACTTAATCTATATCCAATTCCTACACAATCTGAAGCCCAGCGATTATATTTTATTATCACTTCTCCTTTCTCATTTTTGGCTGCTAAACCGTTTATAGGATTATCTAATTTTAAATTCAATTTGTTTATTATGAAGGGATTAAGCCATAGTATTTTATAATCTTCTAACTCATCGTGTTCTTGTATTAGGTAACAACATGGAAATTCATCAATATCCTTTATCGGAACATTTTCCCAAAGATGTATAGGAAATAACCTATACCTTGAATAGGGAACAGTTTCTTCAAGCTCATCTTTAAAAACAATACCTTCAAATACTGTATATTCTTTGATATTATTATCTCCATTCAACTCAGTTTCATAATAGGCTAACCTAAGCCAATCGGAATACATAACTTCACTTTTTTGCCAGACGGTCTTTATCGAACTAGGTTTATCAATATCTGTCGGCCTTATTATATGTGAATTTGTTTGTGCGACGATAGTTTTATAATCAACATGCAGAAAATTATACAAATCATGTTGATCAACATATTCATTAAGTTCACTGTATAGCTCTTGATTTATAAGTTCCAATAAATAACTAGCCGGATAAATGTTTCTTACAAATAATTCTAAGGAGCTATTCCGTAAAATTTTAAAATACTTTGCATATTTTTTTTCAAATGAAGATTTATATTTGCCAATCACGGTTTCAAAATCAAAACCTTTATTGCAAAGGATTTCATTTCTGTAATTAAGATTTTTAAAAAAATCTTTTCCTTCTTGTTTAGTTATAACTTGTAATTTAGATCCAACAATTAATTGTGTTTTTCCCCTCGATAAGAGATTCTCAATAATAAAATCAATCAAATAATAATGCGTAGGATACAAACTATTAAGTTCTTTTTCGAAGTTTTTATGATAGTTGGCATTTTTATAGTTTATTTCGTAAAGAATTTCAAGGATAATTAATAAATTCACTTTTAGAAAGTGTTCATTGTGTTGTAAAAACCATTTTGTTGGTTTTATCATTTTTTCGGGATGTAATTTATATAGATAATATAAACCTGATAAAGTCCAATGGTGTCTTTCTGTAGTATTTGATTTGAGGCGTGTAAATAGAATGCATATCAATATCTCCTCAATACTCATGTCAAGGCTATTAGATAATATTTCCGCCCAGTTAATTTCTTCTTTGGCAGGCAAGCGAATTTCTGTGGCATAATAAAGAGTTTCCCACATTTCCTTAATTACATCTGGTTTATAATCCACCTCAATAAGAGCTTTCAACAAATTGCTCGAAAAAGAAAGATTAAAACCTATTTTTAAAAATTTATCAGAAAATTCAATCAGTGAATTAATCGCCAATTCCGGATTTAGCGAATATGCTTTTTTAAAAGCATTATTATTATACAAATATCTATGCCAACCATCATGTTCAACTACAAATTTACAAAGCCAATAGTATGCTGAAATATCATTATCCTTATCAAAAACGACATCTAAATTCATGTTCTCATCTTTAGGATATTTTTCGTGATTCTCTACTATTATCTTTATTAATTCTTTAATTCTTTGGGTTAAAATATCTTGATTGTTAAAGTAGTAATGTAAGTATAGTAAATCAGTTTTTCTAATTTTATGTATTGAAAAATATTCGATTAATTCTTGAATAGACATATCATCGAATTTTTTTCTATTAATACAATCAGTTGTTATTAATTCTTTTTTAGCCTTCTCTTTTCTTGTTTCTGATTGATTGGTGGTTGTTGCTGAGTTATCAAAATTAAATTCATTCAATAGGCGTTTTAAGTTAGTAGAAAAAGTATTGGTAAAGTTTTGATCTCTTTTGTTTTGAGTTTTTACAACCAAAGTTGATAAAAAATTTTTCGCTAAATTATATTCAATGGTTTTAACTTTTTCAACTAACTTCAAACCAGCATTTAAAAATTCTTCAGAAGATTCGATAATAAAAGTGCGATAGATAAATAATTCAATCACTGGGT
>CAYYUB010000035.1:0-14062 GCA_964474855.1 uncultured bacterium | reverse complement strand
CACATGTTAAAAATTCTCTTGGGAGTAAAACCATCTTGATTAAGTATACCTATTCCACCGGAACCATTTTCTGGATTTCCCACATGCTCCAGGCTCCACACCCGGGGCAAGAATCTGATTCAAGCTTATCAAGGTCTTCACATCTCTCACAAACTGCGTATATATTGTCGACCGGACATACACGACAACTTGCAACTCTTACTTCTCCAGTTGCATGAAAACCCAGACTTACATCATAATCTGTTCCACACTTGCTACACCTCTTCATATTTACCTCCTTAAATTTTTTATTTTCCTATGTAAATTACTCCGTCCTTTCCCGTATACTATCATATTCATTGTACGAAAGAAAATATATATGTCAAGTATATTAATTTTCAGTTGTAAGTAGTGAGCAGTAAACGAGAGCAGTTAACAGTTTGAAAATCACTTACCACTTAATCCCTAATCCCTGAACTGATCACTTGTACTACCTCTAATCCTATTGTTATTCGTGTGATTTGTTGTTCCATCTTTGGGATTTAGGATTTAGTTTGGACATTGGACTTTGGACTAACTGTTCTTTATGGTTCAATTACTTTATTTTTCGCAACTAATTTGAAAAAGAAAAATCTTTTTCTTTGAAAAGTTTTATACATTTTTCAACCACTTCTCTATCATAGAGTGTTCCTCTTTCCTCAGAGACCTTTTTTATTACATCATCGAAGCTGTACGCTAAGCGATAGGGTCTCTTGGATGTGTAAGCTTCTACAACATCAGCTACTGCCAGAATTTTTGCTTCCAGAGATATTTCCGCGGCACTAAGCCCTTCAGGATATCCTGAACCGTCCAGGCGTTCGTGATGTTGCAGCACGATCTCTGCCACCGGACCTGGAAAATCAACAGATTTCAGAATCTCATAACCTACTGTGGAATGAGTTTTGATCATACTCATTTCAAGTTCATCTAATTTCGTAGGTTTGTTAAGTACTCCTGCTCCAATGTGAATTTTTCCTATATCATGGAGAAGACTTGCCATCCTCAGAGCTTCAAGCCTTTCGTCATTAAGCCCCAGTTCTCTTCCCAGAGCCACTGCCAGTTGAGCTACCCTTTTCTGATGCCCGGCGGTATATGGATCTCTCTTTTCAACCACGGAAGAAAGAGCCTTTACTGTGCCATCCAGGAATTTCTGGACTTTTTCCAAACTTTCTTTCAGTTTTCCTTTATTTTTACTGTTTTCCTCTTCTAATTCTATGCTATGAAAAGCAAAACCTAAGTCATCCGAGACTTCTTTGAGCAGTTTTTTCTCTTCGATGTCAGGGGTAAAGACTTCAGGATGTGAGATAGCCAGGGTTCCGTAAATCTTATTCTCATAACTCATTGGGCTTATTATCATTCTTCCGGGACAAATTTTCCGGAAGGTACATTTCGGACAGTCTCTGTTGGGGTCTTCAAAGGTCTGGATCCTATCGGTTTTTACTGTTTTCCTAACGCAATTTAGCTTATTATTGTTTTCAACCTCTTTTAAAGTTTCCAGGAAGCTTATTCCTGATCCGGCTTTTTCTACTTTTGTTACACTTCCCTTATCATCGAGTAAGGCAATCCAGACTGCGTCGTATTTAGTGGTTTTTACAAAATTTTCACATGCGTGTTTTATCAATGTTGATATGCCTTTTTCCCTGGCTATGAGCCGGTTCACACTTCTAATTGAATCGTGGAGTTCGTTGAGATGTTTTATTCTTCCCTCTGCCTTCTTCCATTCGGTAATGTCCCTGATGATACCCATAATGTGGGTCGGATTTCCCTTCCCGTCCATTACCATTTGTGCTGTGAGGTTTACATCGAATTCTATACCATCGACATTGCAGCTCTTCAGTTCTCCGTCCCACATTCTGTCCTTCTGCAGTGCCGCCAGTGCAGATTGCATAGATGGATCTTCCGAGGCAATGCAGGAGAAATGCTTTCCAATGGCTTTATCGGCATTCAGACCGTACATCCCGGAGAAAGCCTCGTTTACATATACTATCTCACCCTCCGCGTTTGCTATGACTATGGCCTCGGCTGCCGATTCCAGCGCGTTGTTCTTCAGCCTCAGTTCCTCTTCAGCTTTCTCTTTTCCACATCTTATGACAGCTTCTTTTAACTCACGCTCTACGGCAGGGAGGAGACGTTTCATATTGTCCTTCATAATATAATCGTGAGCGCCTTCTTTCATTGCCTCCACAGCTAAATCTTCACCAATAACACCGGAAATCAATATGAAGGGCAGGTCAGGAGCTTTATCCTGTGCCAGTTTCAATGCTTCCAACCCGCTGAATCGGAGCATGGAGTAATCAGAGATGACAATGTCCCATTTTCGCTTCTCAAGCGCTTTTTTCATTGCCTCCGGGGTCTCGACCCTCTCCCATTTGATCTCATAACCATCGAGAGCGAACTCATGTGCTATCAACTCGGCATCAACTTTTGAGTCCTCGACAATCAATACACGAAGTGACTTTTTCACATTCATTTTCCTTCTGGCATTAGCTTTAAATCTTTTAGTGTATCTTTAATAAATTTTGCCTTACCAAGTATAAACCCTGCATAAACTTTACTGAAAATATCAGGTTTCTTATCAATTCCCTCCAACACGGATTGTTTATATTTAGAAGGCTTGATCTTGCAATATCTCATAATTTCTTCTCTGTCTATTACGCTATTCTTTTTATTGTTTATATATTCACGAAAACTTGACCATTTATATCCCTTATGATCTTGCCATATCAATATATTATTGCCTTACTCCTGAATGTCAACCTTTTCAAAGAAGGGCTGACCCTGTTATTACTTACTTAAATTCTCCGAATTTAAGTTAAGTCGTTAATGGTTGGGTGGTTGATTTGTGTCCTTTGTGGTTCAATCAATTTGTTATTGTGGGACGGGTTTAGCTGAAAGCCGTCAGCTGATAGCCCGTAGGAAGCATTCGCTTCCTACAGAGCGACTTCGATCGCGTTAAGTAAAAGACTTAAATCGTAAGGTTTTTCGATGTAATATTTGACGCCGGCTTCGACCATTTTCTGCTTGTATTCCTGGTCTTTCACGGCAGTTAAAACAATAACAGGTATATTCCGAGTATAAACTAAACCTTTGAGATGCTCATAGAAGACAAATCCTCCCCCACCCGGAAGCAATAAATCGAGAATAATCAAATCCGGAGTTTCCTCTCTGGCGAACCTCATCCCCTGATCGACATCGTATGCAACTAAAGTTGTATAATTTGCTCTTTGTAAATCCAGTGCAAGCCTTTTTGCGAAATCAATGTCATCATCAACTATCAATATCTTTCCGGCGCTGCCGGCTTCCGCATCCCCTTTCTCCGGTTCCACTATGTGTTCTTCGATACTCCTTAATAATTCCTGCGGATTGTAAGGTTTTTCCAAATATTCAATAGCACCCGTCTTAAGTACTTTTTCTCTCATTTCGGCATCATGTACGCCGGTAAGAACAATAATGGGGATGGATTGAGTTTTCGGTAACCCACTTACACTCTCAAGGACTTTTAATCCGCCGCCGCCGGGTATCATTAAATCGAGAATAATCAAATCCGGTATTTCTTTTTTGGCGAACTGCACTCCCTGAATCGCATCTCCAACATTTAAAACATCATAGTCAGCTGAATGGAGATGCCTTATCATTAAAGCTGAAAGATCATAATCATCTTCGATAACTAAGATTTTCTTCTTTTTCATTCCATATTTTCAGAACATTACCAGCTGCTCGAAATACTTCCAATTATACGCCACTCGTCATAATCTTCGTATTCAAATTCTCCGGTATATACGTTTCGCTCTACATCAAAACTCAAGACCGCAAAGCGACCCACATATAAAGAAGAATTTAAGTATATACCACTTCCGGAAACATCGTTCGAACCCGAAGAAAAGTTAAAGCCGATCCCATTTGTCCATACTTCAAAAGATGTATAGTAAGCGCTTATATCATAAGTCATAATGCTTTCATTTAGATCAGGATCAGGCAAATTTGTCTCTGAATAATCCATAGCAAAAGATAAACTTAAAGGCGTACTAAAACTTATATCATCGCTAATCGAATATGATTTTGCGGAATAATTATTTTCGTCAAACGTATCTTCATAATCCTGGAAGGTAAAGAAAAAATTAATATAGTTGTTGATGTTGGAAAGATTCATATTATAACCGGTATTAAGAGAGAACATCTTGCTCGTCCTATCAAGGCCAAGAGAGTCATTCTTCTCGCTATAAGGGCTGAAAGAAAAATCCACATACGGGAAACTTGTAAAATTAAAACCTATACCTGCTTCAAAAGAATTAAAGGAAGTAGTAGAACCTTTCATTCCCAGAAGGTTATCCCGCTCGTTTTCAATAGAACCGTACAGGAACATACTGTTATTCATAAAGTTTTGCTTTATTCGCGCCTCATATCCAAAAAAGTCGTTCCTGAGATAAGGATTACCGAAAGACTCAAATCCGGGACCTGCTAAACTTACAGACCCGAAAATCTCCGTATCATAAATATTGATACCGGAATTAACCATAAAGGCAAAATCAAAAGCGCTGCTAAGTCTGGGCTTGAAGAGACTTGTAAGGAATGAAGGAACATCCTCGTAAGTAAGTGCAGGCATCCTAATGTCCCTTGTTACTTCCGTACCCACAACCTCCGATTCTATATAAAATTTGTTATCAAAAAGCGCCAATTTCAAATCGACACCAACAACATAGTTTTCCATGGGTTTGACAAGTTCCACACTATCCGAATCACTATAAGCAGGGACAAAGTAAGGTCCTACAGAAGCTGTATCATCGCCTGAATGCATGTAAATAAAATGAAAATGAGAAGTTTCTTTTCTTCCGAAACCCACGTTAAAGGCTGCTAAATTCCTGGCATACGCATACTCGGTATAAGTTGTATCAGACCAGTCCACACTCCTCTGTAGTTTTCCCATTGTACCTTCCAGATGAAGAAATCCAGGGTTTAGCTCGATCACTCCTCCCGAAACAGGAACACCCGAAAGAGAGTAAGGAGAAAAATACGGATAACAGGTCCCGAATTCAACATTGGAAATAGCAAGAACAATACTGGGAACATTAACCATGTCTCTCGCCATTTTTTCCGGTTGTATGCTGATTCGGTATTTATTAAGAGCCTGGCGAGCTTGCGACTCCATCGAACTTAACTGCAAATCAAAAGTTATAGGCATCTCATAAAAAGATATAGTTGGACTAACGGTAAATCGGACTTGCGAAGTCGGTTCCATCAAAGTATCCCCATTTATATCATCATATTCGCCGTACAAGTTTGCCGAACCTGAAAACTCCACTACATCTGCGGCATAAAATACGAACGATATAAAGAAAAAGATTAATGCTATCTTTTTTATCATAAGTTTCCCACCAATTTATCTCTTTTTCTCAGGAGGATCCGGCGGCATAGCAGACTTATCATAAGGGTCAACTGGCATCTGCAGTTTATCTACTTTTATAGTCGAGCCATTCAATTTATTCCAGTTGCTTGGAATAATTTGCTGCCACTCTTTACCGGAAACGTTTATTGCTCTTGAAGGCATCTTCGTTACCTTACCATCAACAACTTGAGTGATTTCAAGATTGCAGGAAACAGCACTTTTCTCTCCCTTAACAAGAAGAGCGTCTCGCCCTTCAGCCAATTTCAGTCTCACCGGCGAAGAACTCGGTGCCGTTAGATTCTTCACTTTAAATATCCTTGACACATTGGAACCGGGGACATTTTGCTGTAATTCCACTTCAAATTTTGCGGCTCCTCTTTTGCTGCTCAGTTTTAACTCCTGATTGGCAGTAGAGAGTTTCTTTACCTCGAAATTATCTTTTCCGCTTGAGCCTGCCGGCGCACCGAGCCTTATTATATTATCCTTTCCAGCCATTTCGAATTTGTATTTTTTGCCGGTCGAGGCAATCTCGAAATTAAGATTCTTACCGGCTGAACCTATGGCAAAGTAAATCTCGGGAGCGTTTTTTTTCTTTGCCGAACTCCTTCCTGACCTCCTAACCGGCGCAGAAATCATAGGCATCCTGAACACATTTTCCATTTTAAGTGATGAGTTATTTTCTATATCAGACAATTTTTTATGCGAACCTGCGCTTGTCTTGTAAAATTTATGTCCTTCGTCATCGGTAATCTGGGATATATTAGCTCCGCTAAGAAAAATTTCATTCAAGGCATCCAGAACACATCCAAGCTGTAAGGGGTTACGAGAAGAGGCTTTCACAATGGACATCGGTGTAGCAAATATAAAACCACTGGGCGAACCCCAGACCGTAGATATATTCCATTGATAAGACCAGTCACCACTACTTTTATCTATCTCTATATAATTTTCATGATTATCGTAGAAAAGCGAATCGGGCGGATACCACTTGTTCGAATCATGTATATAAATGTATCGTTTCGATCCGATTTCTTCTACCTTGTAAGGTATCAATGTGTGACCAACCAAATCCGTATTCTTGACTATAGTAAGTACCGGCAAATCTTCCATAGAAAGATAATATTCTACCTGCTCATAAGCATAATTCCCGTCTTTTATATGGGTACCATTTATATTCTCAGCCAGCCACATAATACCCGCATGACTCCATTCATGACACTGCATAACCGTTATTGTCGTACACAATTTTGCCGAAGCCGGACCGTCTACACCTCCGGAATAAGTATAAACAGGTTTACAAAAACCCATATGTCCTTCTTCTTTATAGATTATGTTGGCGAGCAAACTCATACCAAAACAGTTACCGGAGGCAACCGCGAATGCCGCATTGTAAGCTTTAAAAAAGGCGTAATCCAAAGGACAGTCGACCTTAGCAATATTAGAATCCGGACAGATGCCTATAAAACTCCTGACATATACTTCCCAGGGCAGTATCGTATCACCTGCAGCATTAGTAAAGTAAGTCGTATTTCTGAAACCCCAACAGTGCTGCTCCACAAACTCATCTCCGGCATACGACGGGATTGCCAGGAAAACAACAACTATCAAAGTTAATATTAATGTTATTTTTCTCATCTCATCCCCCTCTTTAAGGCGTTGCCTTACCATTTTTGGCAGTTGAAACGAGCGAACGGTTACCATTTTTAGCAAAATACTGAACCTTGTAGTAGTAGTCTTTATCCGCTATTATCTTATTATCAAGGAACCTATTCTCTCTTAAAATCGGGCTGATCTGACGATAACCCTCAGCAGGATCAGAACTTCTGAATACTACAAAACCGGAGTATTCTTTATCATAAAGCGGCTTCCATTCTATAAGGAGAGCACACTTAACCTTACCCGAAGGCTGTGTAACCTTCAAGTGATTAGGTTTCGGCGGAGGACCAATGTTGTATGTATACGTCTCTATCGGAACCGAAGGGTCTCCGATATTACCGCCGTAATCCGCAGCTCTTATTCTGTACCAGTATACCTTTTTTTCTTCAACGGTAGTATCAACAAATGAGAATACAGAATCAGCCGCCCATGTATTTGTAGCAGGTATGTCTTCGCAATCTACTTCTTCATCGAATATAAGTGAATCACTCACTCTCTTGTAAGGACCACTCTCTTTATCCGCCCTATCAACCATAAATCCAAATAAATCCTGTACAGGTGAAGAAACCCACTCGACTTTTATCGCCCTGTCTCTCGCTTTAAGTCCCGCGATAACGGGCGGAGCGGGAGGTGTTTCCTCTCGTAACTTCTGACAGACGGTCCTGGAAGTATCACTCAAATTCTGACTTCTATCATAAGCTTTTATCGTATATCTGTAACAAATCGGAGAACCGGGCGGAACAGTGAAATCATTATATTTAAGACTATCGGGATGATCTCTATTTCCCACAAGATGCATCGGATAAGGTTGCCAGACCCATTTTCTACAAACTGGTTCTTTAAGTTCGTTAAACTCTATAGAAGTTGAATCGCATACCGAATCTCCTCCACAAACCCCTCTATATATATTGTAACCTGCAAGATCAGATGGAACAGGATTCGGTTTATCCCAACTTAATGCAATATGGTCTGCATGACTGGACGCCTTTAACTTCCTGGTAGTATCTGGAGGTGTTGTATCCGGTAAATTATTCCCGGCTGAAGGAGAAAGACCGCTTATATTCCCCGCATTGTCGATACACCTGACTCTATACCAATACGTTTTCTCACCATACGCGGAGAAAATTGCCGGGTCCGTATCCTTATATAATGGAAAGACTCCGAATGTATCGGGCACCATAGGATTAATCATAATGCTATCTGCCAGAGAATCCGCCGAGTTAAAACGATAAACCTTGTAACCCTGTATGACTCCCATTTCCACATGTCCTAACTCATCATGAGTAACCTGATACCACTTGGGCTGTAAGCCATCAGGATAAGCATCTACTTGAATACCATAAGGCACAGCCGGCGGTGTCTTGTCCTCTGGAAGTGTGGGAATATTCGAACTAAACATACCCGGTCTACCAAGAGCGTCGTATGCCCTGACTTTATATTGATAAGTTGTTCCGTTATACGGACCGTAAATCGAGTCGGGTGACACTACTTCATGCAGTATAGGATGACCTGCTTCATTCCAGCGCATGAAATCTATAAAACAGTTTTTCTCGGGAATTGTATCTCCTTCCAAATCAAGAGTACACTTTTCAACTATATCAGCTCCGTTAATCTTGGCAGGCGAAGCAGAAGGAGAACTTCTATAAACATCATAACCTGAGGCTGTCCCTATTTCATTCCATCTTACCATAACTTTATTGTCACCGGCAATTGTAGTAACTCCTGAAGGAGCCGGTAAAAGAAGAACCGTTCCGGCAACAACCGTAGCAGTATCGATGGGCTTAATTTCCATCCCCATTCCCAAACGTTTGACAGGGGCTATCGCGTACATGTATTTTTTACCAACAACAACATTGTTATCGACATAAGCCTGCCCCATGACAACACCAACCTTCCAGTATTTACCTGTAAGAGCCTGTAATTCTCTATAAGTTTGGCTTGTATCCGAAATAGAAGAAATATTACAGGCACCAAGTTTAGCAAGCGCAACCGGAACTGCAAACTTATCTACGCCAGGTTCCTTAAGAGCTACAATAGGAGAACCCTTAATCATACTTTCTTTTACACCGGCTTTTATTTTAGGTTTCGGTGGTCCGTTAATGATGTTGGTAACCGCTTGCCACTCTTCGGAACCTACCGGTATCACTTTCTTAATATCAGCACAATCACTCATAACCGTAATCGGTTTAGAGTTTATCGGACTTGTAGGAGTCAAACCGGATGGTATTTCTTTCCTATAAAGGTTAAAAGACTTAACTCCTTCCATTTTAGGCCATTTTAACAATATGAAAGTATTCGAACCTAAATTTTCACTACTTATCGCGTACAGAAAACCGGTTTCGGTAGGAGCAAAAAGACCTTTAAGCATAGAAAGATCTTTAGCTTTCAAACCACCGCCAAGAAGTTTATCCATCTTCATCTCATATTCTTTACGGACACCCAGCACTCCGGCAACTGCCTTTACCTGAGAGGCAAGAAGTGCTACCTTTCCATGCTCGCCATCGTCAGAGGCTCTTTTTATTTTTCCAAGGACAAAATCCGCATCTTTCCTCTGCCACTTATACCAATGTTTCATTTTATCCTTTTTGAATTTTTTAAACTTTGCCGATTTTCCCTTTTCCATAGAAGCCATTTCACCATCTCCCAGTATCTTTTTCTTGCCTGTCTTGGTTTCTTCGAAAATTAGACTTCCACCTAACATCTTACATTCCACCTTACCTGCTATAAACGATTTTTCAAACTCCGTTCCTGCAACACCTGAAACAGAAACCGGAGTTACGACATCCAAAGACTCTCCTTTTACCAACTTCTTAACTTTCATCCAGATTCTACCAAAGGACAGAAATACAGTTCGTTTTTTCATGCCGCTTGTACTAAGAGTTGTGTTCTCGTCCAAATAAAGCACAGTACTATCGGCATAAAGAATCTCAGCTTTAGAACTATCTTTTACAATGACTGTATCTATATCCTTCAATTCCATACCGATGGTAGGAGTAATAGTGGTATCCGCTCTTTTGACTACCACATCATTTGTGTAAACATTCAATACAGTTCCTAATAATATTATTATTAACATCGATACCTCCTATCTCACTCTATGTAGATGCCATCTGAGTTTATTCCCGCAATAATCTCTATTTCACCGCAAATAGCTCCCCAGAGAATACATCCTCGAAGACCGAAAGTGCCCTCAAATCCCATTAGAGTTCCAAAATAAATCTCTAACTCTCCCCAGGCTGACGCGGAAACAAGACCCCAGAGTATCTCACCGTGTATATAAACTCCAACTACACCTATAATAATGAAATCTTCATCCTCAGGACTAGTAGTTCCATCAGTACCAGTATAACTACCAGTCAAGAAGACTCCTACACCAGCATAAATTTCAATACCGCCTTTAACTATTCCAAAATTTATAGACTGTTCAAGATCCCCAAAAATATAAATGCCTGTTACAGGATTCCCCATCTTGTTTATATTAATGCCAAACCGCCGGCTCTCACTACTCCCTTCTTGTATTACCCAAATCTGATCTAAAGGAGCCTGATACCCTATGAACAAACCCCCTCCAAGACCGGCTCCGAAAGTCAGACCACATAAATCAACTGCCAATCTACCCTGTATGTAATTCACATCGCCGCTAAAGAACCAGTTCGCCTGTCCTTCCGCCTCCATATCCACACCTAAAGCACTCAAATCGAAAGCTCCCTTTATCTCGCCCTCTACGCTTCCCGCAATTCTATCCGTCCTAAAGAATACGCTACCGTTCATTTCTAAATCGGTTCCAAAAACAGAAAAGAACATAATACCATCAGCGGCAAAAGTGGTTATATTTGGTGTAATCGCCATTTTAACTTCTATGCCCACTCCGACTTTAGGAACCAGCAAATCGAAGCCTCCGCTGACATTCGATTCCAGCCTGCCTCCAACTGCAATACGTTCAAGCTCATCTCCTTTAATAACCGCGCATCCCCATATCTCGCCAAGTCTTGTTAACTCTACATCCAAAAGCAATAAATTATGTGCTATTGTTTCCAAAACACAAATCTTTATATATAAACTATCCAATTCTATTTCGGCATTAACGGGAGAATTTGCAAAGAAGTTAAAATCGACTTCCCCCGCACCTATAAACCCATTCTGATCCGCGTCATCGTAACCAATCTTATCAAAATCCATCTCCGCAATACCCGAGCCCCAGTTTCTAAATAGTGCAAATTTCTTTGGCTCTATAGTAACAAGACGCGAGTAGAAAGGCGCTCCGGATACAGTATGTTTTGCGTCATGTACCGTAATCAATGTGTCCGGCTCCCCAAAGAAATTAAAGTGAACTCCGCTTCTGACAACAAGCTCTCCTGCCTTACCCGGATCAAATTTCGAGAGCCCTGCCGAATCCAGCGTAATCGGAAAACCGTCGAATTTCTGATAAGCCGCGTTGTGATTGAAATAGAATTCTCCTAAATCACCGTCGGCGAGCATTTCACCCCAGATTATATTAAATCCCTTGGTGAAATGTACGGGTTCGTGAATTTCGGCATTTGTATAAATAATTTCTCCTATCCTTACACTAACGACACCTCTCTTCGAAGTCAAACCTACACCCCAGTAATCGAGATCAAGTGTATCATCCGGGAAGAACGCGTTCCCTCCCGCGAAACTGGCAGTCGAAGTAACTCCAACTTCTCTGAACGGAGGGTATATGTTAGAAGGATATGGTATGTTAAATTTTCCTCTTAAATCAGTATCGAAAGAAGAATTACCCACAAACCAGAACCTCATGAAAGTGGAATCAACCTCATCATGAGTAAATGCAGTATTGAAACTGCTGTCGGAAAGATATCCTGTTTTACTTGGTATACCGAGTTTAACCTTCATATCCGGGGTTTCACGATCCGAAGACAGATATCCTCTTATTCCCTGCATTTCCAGGTTGAACCAACCACCTTTCCTTTTTTTATTATCGAAACCACCCATCTTTTCAAACTTTAAAGAACTGCTTACATCACCCGAATAGACTGTCAATACATCTGTATTTCTGTTGAGGTAGGGAACTATTAAACCTATCAGAGTATCCGTTTCTACTACTTCAAAAGTATCACTCTGTACAACCGTATGGTAGGCATATGGATTCGAAGGAAGTTTGAAATAAGTATTGCTGGTAATCAATCCAAAACCGCCCCATTTCATTTGTTGAACTACAGAAACTTTAGCCGATAGGTTTAAAAGTGTATCGACAAGAAGTGAATCGTATTTTGCTACAATTGGTTTCCCTACAGCGTCAACAACTCCATTACTATCCGAGGGAAGAACTATACCCCCGTTGACGAACTTTCCTTTTTTAACTTTACACTTCTCAATCTCAAGCTCGCCCTCCGTCAAAATGACTTTGAATCCCATTGGAATTAAAGAATAAAAATTCCAGGATTCGGCAAGTTCAAAAGTGGCGTTAAAACCGCCGGGCGCAAAAACACCATCATCAAAAGTATATTTACCGTAAAGGTAACCTGTGTTACAGGTATCCATACCGGGCTGCTCGACAGTTTCTCCTCTCTTCATCTCTATTCCTACTTTACTTGGTGTAATCGTTCTGCTGAGATCTATTGTTATTTCTCTCTTGGATTTGATAATTATTCCGGTTTCTCCCAACCGGTAAGGACCCCTTTCCGCGATACCGAGTTCTTCATGGATATCCAAAAGAGGTGAAAGCTTTTCAACAAAAGGTCCGAGTTCAACCGGTTCGCAACCGGTCGTATCATAAAGGCAGCTTACCTTAACCCCGACTTTACCATTCGCCGAATCGGGCCACATGTGTATATCATGCACTGAAACCAAATAACCTTCAACTCCAACTTCTACGGGAGAAGAAAAACTTTCCTCGATTTCCCCGGAAAGAATATTCGCTGTGTCCCCGGTTGCCCAAGCCGCGTTTAAACCTTCAAAATCAACATCAAATTTAATTTTCACATAAATAAAAATCGGACCGCCAGACTTCTGCAAGAAGAAAGATTCTCCGCTTCCCGAAAGGGAATCAAGTGAAGATGAAGTGTAAGTGATATTTTTCACTACAAATTCACCCATCTTTAAATAAGTAGGAACCAAAGGTTTTATTTCTTTCAATATATCAGGATTGACTTCCCATATTTCACTCATACCTTTATTCGTGCCAAGAGGCAATCCATCTTGATAAAAAGCCTGTACCTGCCAGGCATAACGTTTCTCAGAATCAAGCTCTCTTGCCCTAAGCGGATAAATAAAACTTGTCCTGTTGATTTTATCCTTTTGATACCAGGCGGGATTTGATCTCATCGCT
The DNA here is from genome assembly GCA_964474855.1 of uncultured bacterium. Classification (GTDB taxonomy): domain Bacteria; phylum Hydrothermota; class UBA3072; order UBA3072; family UBA3072; genus JAFGHJ01. The sequence continues at coordinate 695 of CAYYUB010000035.1, read as the reverse complement.
TCTTCTTTTGACTGTCCTTTATAAATCTCAACGACTTTGAATTTATAAAGTACCCTTTCTTGCGCAGGCACGGGAGCAGGTTTGGTCCAGGTGAAAGTCGGTCTTTTAATTTTCAAACCTTTACCTGCTTTAGGAGAAATCAATCTTGGAGGGCTGGCCGGTCTAACAAGTATATTTATACATTGTTGTGTAAGTTCACGACCTGAAGCGGCATCTATAAGATACAAACAAGCCGTATAATTTCCCGCGGGAACAGTTCCCGTTCTGAGGATAAAAGATTTATCTTCCTCTCTATAAAACTCATCTCTCAATTCTCTTATATCTCTTGATTTTACTCGCAATCTACCCGGAGGCGACTCGAACTCATTGGTGTTGGCTCTGAATATAATATCTGGTCCTTTCTCAATCCTACCCCGCAGATAAACCATAAGCGGCTCTCCTGAATTGTTTGTCACATCAACCCACCAAAGATCTTCTATCTTCAATTGATTTGGCGGCGGCGGATGAATTCGCAGTGAAAACTGAGCTTGAATTGGGCGACTCGAAACTAAAAGAAACAGAACAACTATGCCAATTTTGTACCTCTTCATAATCCCTCCTTATTTAAATTTAAATATTCCCAATAAAATCTTTAAAGTACAATCTTAAACTATACTACTGATTTTTATGCCTTTTGTCAAGAAAAAAATTTGCGA
>CAYYUB010000034.1:0-14281 GCA_964474855.1 uncultured bacterium | reverse complement strand
GATCTTTAAAATCTCCGCTTCTTTTTCTGCTTCTCTATACGTGTTAAAAAGTTTTTTTCTTTCTTCGACGCTGCTAACACTGGATGGATTACTCTTCGATGGAAGAATCAACAAAAATCCCTCTTTTACAGCTTTAAGGTCAAAAGTAGAAAGAAATCCCGTATTCGGCAAAAGAGGTCCGGCAAAGTAAGCGAAAAAATCATCAATTTTATAAACAGGAATATATGAGACTGCAAGATTTTTCAGGATACTTATATCATCTTTTCTGTCAGAAAGACAATGCATAGCTTCTAACTTCGGGAGCGTCAATTTCTCGATATTCTTATTTTCTCTTATTAAATCCTTCATTTCCTTCTTAATTGGATTTAAATTTGAATTTCCCTTCAAGAACCTACCGAACAGAGCATTACCATATGAATGTTCTATCTTGATTGTAACGCCTCTTTTTTTTAACAGATAATCAAGCAAAAAAACCAATGTCCTTTCATAAGTTCTACTACCTTCCGAATCAGAAAGATCCAGAAATTCCACAGAACTACTGGCAGGAATGGTATCCTGAAGGGAAGTATACTGATTATCTACTTTTGCCAGGGTTACGGGAAACTGGAGATTAGGATACCGCTCAAGTATCTTCTGATTCATCGATTAATGAAATTGCTTTTTCCACGTTTATATAAGCTATATTATCTCTGCCTTTACTCTTAACATAGTACATTGCCAGATCTGAAAGCCTAAGCAAATCATAAAAATTTTCACTATCTACCGGATAACAGGCTATACCAAAACTTGCTTTAATCCGGATTTCAATGTTCTTCCTCTCATCTTTTATAAAAAATTTCTTTTCTGTTATCGAATCTTTAAGGGATTTCGTGAATTCAATTGCCTCTTTTAAGTCTAAATTCTGCAAGACCACCACATATTCATCACCACCGTATCTTATAGCAATGTGCGCTTCATTTTTTATTTTGTTCATTATTTCTTTGCCCACAAGGCGCAACAACTTACTTCCAATTAAATGATTGTAATTATCGTTCACATTTTTAAAGTAATCCAGATCTACAAAAATTACGGCTCCCTTTTCGCCCGCCTTCTTCCATTTTCCTACAATAGCCGGCAAATATTCATTACAATATCGGGAATTATACAATCCTGTGAGTTCATCAGTGATTGTTGCCAATCTTATTTTCTCGTAGAGTCTCGCATTATCGATAGCTATACCAAGTTGATAGGAAACCTCTTTTATGATTTTAGCTTCTTCTTGACTAAAAGCATACTTTTCCGGAGAACCTATTATTGTTAAACCAATAAGCTTTTTTCCTTTATTTATAGGGACAACCATTTCGGATTTGAACTCCCCCAAAAAATCTTCAAATGCCTTCTCTTTTTCAGTGTTTTGACAAATAATCATTTTTTCTTCTTTCAACACTTTACCAACCAGACCTTTACCCTTTTGTATTTTTCCTGGCGGTTTAAATTTTCCTTTTGAAGAAAAACCTTTAAGCGTCGCATTGGTTCCTTTCGAAAGAGCTATCCCCACGAAATAATAATCAAAAGCTTCCTGAATTAACTCCGCACTCTTTTTCAAAAGCTTATCGAGGGTGAGAATGGAAGTAATGGTCTTGTTAATGTCAAACATAAGCGTTAAATGTCCAACTTTCGCTTTTAGATTCTGTACTAAATTCGCGTTTTCAAGAGCAATAGCAGCATGTTCGGCATAATTGCTAACCAGGTTTAAATCTTCCTCATTAAAATAGGTTTTATCCTTCTTGTTTATAGCCTCTATTATTCCCAGTATTTTTCCTTTACTAAGTAAAGGGACAGAGAGAATGGTATTTGTTATAAAACCCGTTTGTTTATCTATATTTTGAAAAAATCTTTGGTCCTTATAAGGATCTGTAACAATTGCCGGTTTTTTATTTTTTACCGTCCACCCCACAACTCCTTTGTCAATAGGCATCCTCGTCCCTTTCAATTCATTTTTTTTCTCGCCTATTACTTCTTTAAAAACAAGTTCTTTTCTTTCTCTATCCAAAAGGAGCAAGGACCAGGCTTCAGCATCAATGAGTTGAGAAACGTTTTTCATTATAAGAGTAAGCACTTCGTCAATTGCAATATCCGGAGAATTAATCGCCCTTAAAATTTCTCCTATTCCCAGAGCTTTACTCTTCATCCTTTTCCTCTTTTTCCTCGGGTAAGACCTCATATATTATTTTAATTCTTTCCTTTTTATTCTCAAGCTCACCCTTTTCATTAATTGAAATTTTAAAATCTTCGGGAATATCAAATTTTATAGCTTTTCTTTTATCCTGCTCGTCTAAATGGTAAATACCGACTGGTGAAACGCTAAAACCGTCAAAGAAAAACGAACGATCTTTATCTTCTGCCTTCAAAAGATAAAGTAGTTTATTAGTAATTTCCTTTTCTGCATCCCCGCTTGTGAGTGGTTCTACACATAAATAATCATCAGAATTAAGCATTAGATTTATTAATGTGTTATTGTCAATAAGTATAACAGACCTCTCCGGACTTTTCCCCGAAGAAAGAAGAGCAGCTTCATCAACGAGAATTCCGTTCAAATCCGGATCTCCAAAAGCATTGGGAGTAAAGATTAAATCCTTACCGGGACTACCGCTCGCAATTCCAATACCCAGCCGAAATAAAGATTTAAACTGAGGCGGCAGTAAGGCATAAGTGATCCCTTCATGAAAAATTTCTTTTTCCGTTATTTCCCCAAACCAGCCCCGGTATTTCACGTAATTTTCCCTTACAAATTTTTCGGCAGATTTGACCATATTCAAAGCGGTTCTTATTGCCATTTCTCCACTATTTAAATGGGGTAAAAGATTAAACTCATCTTCAAGAGCTGTAGAATAACGTACAATTGAACCTGATCTTGTACGAGAAGTTTTATAAATATTTCTGTAAAGCTTTTGAGAGTTGCTTCCAAACCAGAGAATACCTCCGTCTCCAGTATCTTTTAAGATAAAAGAAGAACCCCTCTTGGCAGCTTCAAAAATACGTGATTGAAACAGTGAAAGGATTGCTCTTTCTCTTTCCGCATCTCGTAAGCGATGAGACATAAAGGTGGAACCCCGTATATCATAAACAAGTGTAGAAACCAGCGAGGAAAATTTCTTTCTAAGAACCCTGGAAAGCTCTGTTTTAGATTCTAAATTCTCCTTATCTATCTTAGGTCTAATTTTACCTCCCTTAGAAAACCGGTAGAATTTGCTTCTCGGTAACAGATCCAACCCCACAAGATGGATTTTTTTATCTCCGTTTATTCTTGATCTTGGATTGTTAAAGTCAATCGAAGGAGGCCATATTTCTATCATGTTGCTGATAAGATGACGAACAAATATAGCTTCAAGAATTTCATAAAAAACTAACTTATAATTATATATTACCTTATGAGTATCGGGCCAAAAAGATCTTTTACTGCCGGAACTCAACTTTAAAAAAACCTGATTGTCTTTAGTCGCTCTTTCTGTTTTTCTCAGAAAATGAATGATAGCTTTTTCAGAAGCAGAACTTATAATAGCCAGAAACGGCTGCGCATGCCAGAACTCTATAACCATTTTCTCTATTTGCCATGAAGGAACTGGCGGCAGCAGAGTAAGTATATCTTGTGGTTTTATACCGAGAAGCACTTTATTCTGGTCTATTTCATTCTTTAGAGTTGAAGCGGAACCGTTAAGTTCTTGAACCATACGAACATGCAATTTTAAAGTTTCCTCAAGCTTTGTAATCTCTTCCTGAATATTAGCCAGTGCAGCGGATAAATCTTTGCTTTTAACATCTACAAGCCTCTGCAATTTATTAAGACTTTTTTGTAGAAATTTGTTGGTTTCTTCACGGACTTTCATGTCTTTGCTATCCAGAACCCTATCCCTATCCATTAATTTCCTTTTAGCCTTGCCTGCCTTCTGAGAAGCTATCCTCGATAAAGTTTGCAAAGTATTATTAGAAGGAACGAAAAAATCTCCAAAAGGAAAATTTCTTAATGTTTGCGTGTTGGTTATTTCAGAATTCTTAGAAAGGGAAATTATATCACCGGCTTCTCTCTCCGTAAAATCCTCTATTAAAATATCATGTATTTTGACAAAAACAGAAGGTGTTAAGCCATAATGAGCAAGAAAGTGTCCCAGTTCACCTATGCTTAATTTCTGAGGGGGGAATCCCAAAAAAAGAGGCTCTCTTATCATTAATCTTGCAAGAGGTTTAATTTTCTCTTCAGGCATTCCTTCTGTTATTACATCAATCAATCTCTTGCCAACTAAAATAGAAGTCTGCGAATCCTCTACCAATTCAGCCGGATATAAATTGATTAAAGCCGATAATAGTATTATAAAATAATGATCTCCTTTATTCAGAGCATTAAGAAATAGATCACTTAAGAATTTTTTATCCTTTTTATATAATTTATCCTCTTTTAATCTGACAAAGATATCTCGAAGATAAGCCATATCTTCACTGGTAACCTCAATAAATATTTTAGAACTGTGCTCTTTAATAAAATCGGAAAAAGTTGTCTTTATAGTTCTTGATTTTAGATACCTCACAAGAAGACTTCTGTAGTATTCAAAACGGCTTTTCTCTCCAACATTTTCTTCCAAAGTATCAAGAAGCCTACTTCCAAAAGTACTGGCAAGTTCCAGAAATGCGGGAGTAAATTTAGTTTTCATTTCGCTTATTTTATAAAATCTCCATCGTTATAAACTATTTTTCCATTTACGATACAATATCTCACCATCCCTTTAAACTTTCGACCTAAAAAAGGTGAATTTTTAGCCTTTGAAGCAAAATTATCCGGATCTACTTCCCAATTACTCTTTAAGTCGATAATAGTAAAATCTGCTATTGCTCCTTCTTTTATTTCTCCGAACGGGAGGTTAAATACCTTTGCCGGAGCAGACGAAAGGATTTTAATTAATCTATCCAGTGTAAGTTTTCCCTTTTTCACCAATTCTGTATATAGGGCAGAAAAAGCAGTCTCCAAACCTGTAACGCCGAAAGCTGCCTCTGCAAACTCAAGTTCCTTTTTGTAATCGGGATGAGGAGCATGGTCGCTTGCCACAATTTCTATTAAACCTTCTTTGATTGCTTTTTGAAGAACTCCAACATCATATTTAGTTCTTAAAGGAGGTTTCATCTTCTTGTTAGAGTCAAATTTCCTGATTTCTTCATCGGTTAAAAGCAAATGGTGCGGAGTAACCTCTGAGGTTATTTTATCATCCTTCCAATCTTTAATCAGCTTAACCGAATCTGCAGTTGATATATGCGCCAGATGAAGTCTTCCCTGTGTGAACTTAGACAACAAAATGTCCCTTGCCACAATTGTCGATTCAGATATATCCGGTATCCCTTCAAATCCCAGTTCGGTTGAGACAACGCCTTCATGCATTTGACCTTTTCGAGAGAGACTCATATCTTCGGGATGGTCAACTATAGGGACATTAATTAACTTGGAATATTCTAAAGCGTTACGCATCAGAGAAGAATTTTCAATACAACTTCCGTCATCGCTAAATGCAACACAACCCGCCTGGAAAAGATGAGCCATTTCTGCAAGTTCCTTCCCATCTCTGTTTTTTGTAACAGCACCTATTGGAAAAACTCTACAAAGCCCTACTTCTTCGCTTTTCTCCTTTATAAATCCGGCAACTCCTTCATTATCAATCGGAGGCTCGGTATTTGGCATTATACAAACAGCCGAGTATCCTCCCTTAACAGCAGCCCTTGATCCTGTTTCTATAGTCTCTGCATCCTCATCTCCAGGTTCTCGGAAATGGGAATGAACGTCAACAAAACCAGGAAAAAGGTGCAATCCTTTCCCATCGATTTCTTGTTTGGGGGAAGGTTTCGATTTCTTTATAACTTTACCTTTTTCTATCAAGAGGGTCCCAACTTCATCAATTCCATTTAAAGGATCAAAAATATGAACGTTTTTAATCTTTAAGTCCATCTGTTTTCCTTTTTGATAAGAGATAAAGAATACTCATCCTTATGGCTACGCCTGAAGTCACTTGATTCAGTATAAGCGAATACTCTGAATCCGCGATGCTAGACTCAATTTCAATTCCCCTGTTAATCGGACCAGGGTGCATTATAACGACCTCCTTCGACGCAAATTTCCTAAGTTTTTCATAAGTAATAGCATAATCTTTAATATATTCTCTTAGAGAAGGCAGGAAACTTTCTTCCTGTCTCTCCTTCTGAATCCTGAGAATATAGAGAATATCCTTTCCCGGAAGAGTTTTCTCTAAACTATACTCAAATTTAACTCCGAAAGATTCCAGCCAGAGAGGCAAAAGAGTAGGTGGTCCACATACCGTTACTTTAGCTTTCATTTTGTTTAGTCCTAAAATCAAAGAACGAGCCACCCTCGAATGTTTAATGTCTCCAATAACAGCAACTTTTAAATTGGAAAAGGCCGAAAAATTCTTCTTTATAGTCATAATATCTAATAGCGCCTGAGTGGGATGCTCGTGGCAGCCGTCTCCCGCGTTTATTACAGAAGCTTTTAATCTATTTGCCAGAAAATGCGGAGTGCCGGGGGCAGAATGCCGCACTACCATAATATCTACTTCCATTGCCTGTATGTTTTTTGCCGTATCAAGCAGCGTTTCACCTTTTAAAACCGAAGAGGAAGCAGCCGAAAAATTAATAGAATCCGCAGAAAGTCTCTTTTCGGCAAGAACAAAAGAGTTTAAGGTTCTCGTGCTGGGTTCGAAGAAAAGGTTTGCCACTGTAATACCTCGAAGTGTAGGTGCTTTCTTTATCGGACGCTTAAGTATCTCTTCCATATATTCGGCAGTTTTTAAGATTTCTCCAATCTCGTTTTCTGTTAGATCCTGAATTCCGAGTAAATCTTTCCTATTTAGGTCCATTAGAAACCTCTATTATCTTAACCGAATCCTCTTTATCCGTCTCCTCAAGAAGAACTTGAACTTCTTCTTTATCTTTAAGCTCCACTGAAATCCCGGTATAATCAGGAGAAATAGGGAGTTCCCTTCTTCCTCTATTGACCATAACAGCCAACTTCACGCTGATAGGTCTCCCATAATCAATTATCTCATCAAGTGCCGATCTTATTGTTCTTCCTGTATAAATAACATCATCAACCAACAAAACCTCTTTTCCTTCTATCGAGCATGGGAAATACGTAGAGCCAATAATCGGCTTCGGCCCATATATCGTTAAATCATCACGATATAAGGTAATATCGAGAACTCCCACTTTTACTTCCCATTTCGCTAGTTTTTTTAAATTGCGAGCTAACCTTTCCGCTAAGATATCCCCCCTTTTCCTTATCCCTATTATACATAAAGACTTAATGTTAGGATTATCCTTTAAGATTTCAGAAGATAATCTTTCAATAGTCTTCTTCATTTCTTTTTTATCCATTAAAATTCTTTTTACTTTAAATTTAATATTCATTTGTCAGAAAAAAAGCAGAAAAATATAAGAGTTATAAGCTTAAGATTTTGGGATCCAACCATAATAAAAGATATCAAGAAACCACTTTTCCTTTACGCTCTGCTTTACCTTTTCTCAAATAACTTACCGAAGAAAGAGAAGCAGAAACAAAGAAGGAAATCCATGCTATTTTCTTCTTCATCAAGCCTCCTTTTTTATTAATTTATTAAAAACAATTGAATAGTCAAGGTTTATTCTGATTCAAACCACGAAACACACGAAAACTAATTTAACCACAGATTACACAGATTATCACAAGAATCCTACCACTTCCCAAAATTATTATTACCGCAAAGACGCAGAGAACGCAGAGAAAAAAATATATTTGTATTGTTATTACCACAACCCCACCAAGACTAATTGAACCACAAAGAACACAGAGCCACTCCCCACACCTCACTTTTAGAAGGAAAATCGCTCTTCTTTAAAAATTTGTATACAGGCTTCAATTACGGTAGGGTCATAACGCGGCAAAGCCGCTAAAATGTAAAAATCAAATATCAAAATGCAAAACTACAAATCAAAGTTCAAATAGGATATCCGGATCCATCAATTCTTTCGCCTTTTTTCATATATTGAAAGTTTTTCCCCTTTTGAATTTGCCTTTTTCCTTATTTACATTACCATTAAATTGGTTACCTTAAGAGCTTCAAGTTCTACATTTCAGATTACAAATTATGTTATAACTTTTTTTACTTCAGGTATTTTTGCTTTTAAGGCTTTCTCTACAAATCCTTTTAATGTCATTTGAGCCATCGGACATCCACCGCAGGCGCCGGTAAGTCTTAATTTTACCGTTCCGTCAGGAGATACACTCAACAATTTTACGTCTCCACCGTGACTTTTAAGGTATGGCTTAATATCGTTGGCTAAAACTTTTTTGACTTTTTCTTCCAATTTTCCTCCCTTCTTTGTTTAAGGTCATATTGTTTAGTATAACAAGTAATCTGATTCGAGTCAAGCCTATGATCCTTCGAATCAGTTAATTGGTGAATTAGTTGATTGGTTAATTGGTAAAAGGGATCCTACGGATCAGTTGAATTGTTGAATAGAGAAAACAAAAAATTCTTGTGATAATCTGTGTAATCTTGTGGTTAGTTTCTTGACAGAATTGCATTTTTCATTATAGTTACTTTATTCTAGCATAAATGGGAGGAAAAAATGAGAATTTGTGTTATAGGAACCGGATACGTAGGACTGGTAGTTGGTGCGGGTCTTGCCGAAACCGGAAATAGAGTAATTTGTATAGATAAAGATCAAACAAAAATAGAAAAATTAAAGAGTAGTGTAATACCTATTTATGAGCCCGGTTTAGAAGAACTGGTAAAGCGAAATCAGAAAGAAAATCGCCTTTCTTTTACAACTTCGCTAAAAGAAGCTATACCAAATTCTGATATTATATATATTGCCGTAGGTACTCCCGAGAAAGAAGATGGAACGGTGGATTTATCTTATGTCTTAGCTGTAGCCGAGGAAATTGGTGCAACTATGGGAGATGAGTATAAAATTGTAGTTAATAAGAGTACTGTACCTATGGGAACAACCAGAAAGATTAAAAAAATAATTGAGAATAAAACCAAAGCAAGTATTGATGTCATTTCCAATCCCGAATTTTTAAAAGAAGGCAGCGCCCTTCAAGATTTTATGAAGCCGGACAGAATAATAATTGGGACTGACAGTTCTGATGTAGCTGAAAAAATAAAAGATCTTTATGAACCTTTTATCAGAACCGGGAATCCAATCCTTGTCATGGGAATTGAAAGTGCCGAAATGACCAAGTATGCGAGCAACACAATGCTCGCGAGCAGAATTTCTTTTATGAATGAGATAGCAAACCTCTGTGAAAAAGTGGGGGCAGATGTTGAAGAAGTTAGAATGGGTATGGGAAAGGACCCGAGGATCGGCTCCAAATTTCTTTTCCCGGGAATTGGTTTCGGAGGATCATGTTTTCCAAAAGATGTTAAGGGAATTATTCGAAAGGGTAAAGAACACGGTCTTCCTATGAAAGTTTGTGAAAGTGTGGATTTAGTGAACAAAACTCAGAAAGAAATAATTTTCAAAAAAATAAAGAAAAGGTTTAGCCAATTAAAGGGAAGAAAAATAGCACTCTGGGGCCTTTCTTTCAAGCCGCAAACCGATGATATGCGAGAAGCTCCTTCTATCGTTACCATAAATCTTCTTCTCTCTGAGGGAGTTAATATAAAAGTATATGATCCGCAAGCAATAGAGAATACGAAGAGGATTTTTAAAGACAAAATCGAATATTGTGATACACTTTATGAATGTCTTGAAGGAGCAGAAGCTCTGGTGGTCCTTACAGAATGGAATCAGTTTAGAAATCCCGATTTTGAAAAAATTGGTCTCTTAATGGGTAAAAAGATAATCTTTGATGGTAGAAACATTTATGACCCAGCCAGGGTAAAAGATTCGGGATTCGAATATTACGGCATAGGCAGAGCTTAAATTTAGTCCTCTCATTTTTCCGGTTTATTGTGATAGTAATATCCGTAATAATATCCATAATAACCGTATTCTTTATTGATATCGACTTTGTTAAGAACGTACCCGAGCGCTTTAATTGAAAGCTGCTTGAGGAGTTCGGAAGCCTGAGCGATCATATGCCGATTGGTTTCTCCATAGGCAGCAACCAGCAAGGTCTCTTCGACTTCAACAGCTAGTATCCTACTGTCACTTACAGTCATTATAGGAGGAGAATCAAGAAGTACTATATCATATTCTTTTTTCCATTTGGCAAGGAGTTCTTTTGTTCTATTGGAATCCAACAATTCTGATGGATTCGGAGGTAATTTCCCGGAGGGAATGACATGCAAACCATCTACAACAAGCGGCTGGATATCTGTATCTTCATTTATTAGTAACTCGGTGAGACCTTTTTTCTTCTTTATTCCCAGATATTTTTCGATTGAGGGTCTTCTTAGATCAGTATCCACAAGAAGAACTTTTTTACCCGCTGATACGAACGAGCGGGCAAGATTTATAGCAATCATTGATTTACCTGAGCAGGCGTCCGGTCCTGTAATCAAGATAGTAGAGGGAACACCTTCGGTTCTTGACAGTTTAATGTTGGCACGAAGACTTCGGAAAGCTTCAGCAATATGGCTTCTTGATTCCTGTTCCGTTAATAGAAAAATCCTTTCTCTAGAATTATTCTTTTCTTTTTTATCGTTTTCTATACGAGGAATTCTCCCAAGAATCGGCAATCCGGAAATTCTGGTGATTTCAAACTCATCCCTTATAGCAGAGTCTACATAATCTACGACAAACGCTCCTCCGATTCCTATAAGAATACCGAGTATAAGAAACAGTATACTTTTCTTGACTTTGGACATAGTATTCGGACCTGCTGGAAGTCGGGCAAGCTCAAGTATCGAAATCCCGCCGCCTTCTCTTACTTCCGAAATTTGAGCCTGTTCCCTTTTTTCAAGAAGCATAAGGTATATCTTTTTATTTGCCTCTTTCTCTCTTTCCAATCTGGCAAGTTCTAATTCTCGCTTTGGTATTTTACTAAGTTTGCTTTTGTAATATCTTAAAGCTTCATCCAGAGCTTCAATTCTACTCTTAGCCACAGCATAATCAATTGTAAGATTGACGGATTGCCGCATAAAATCTTCCATCTGTACCAAAGGATCAAGCGTTCCTTCTTTTTGCAAAAGCTCTTTTACCACCGTACTCATTTTTTCTTTTAAGGATTGAATAGATTGATTAATTCTCTCTATTTTCTGATCTTCATTGGAATATCCCTGTATTAAAAGATTGGCTTTTGTGTTTTCCAGGGTTGTAAGTTGTCTTTTTAGATCTACAAGAACATTATAAGAAGTCTGAGAAGCTTCTGCAAGTAAAGATTTCTCCTGTTCATTTAATCTGGACTTTACTGCAGAAAGTTTCTTCTCCAGAACTTCTGCTTCTATAGAAGCGCTTTTCAATTCCTTTTCGATATCTGACATTTGCCTTATGAATTCCTCTATTTCAGATGAGATTCCGAGAATTCCATACTTCTCTTTGAATAATTTCAATTTTTCTTCTGATTCCTCTAAGTCTTTCTGAACCTTCTCTGTCTGATCGGCAATAAAGTCATAAGTTGAATGGGCATCTTCTTTCTTTATTTCAATGTCAAATTCCCTGTAAGTTTCCGCAAGCCGATTCGCGAACAATTGACTTATATATGGATTCGTTTCCGTAACGCTTATTTGTATTATACGCGATTCCCCTTTTGCGCTCACTTCAACCCTTCCGTTCTCAATGTTCCTCTTAAGCCTATAGTAGGCTAATTTTTCGTCACTTATTTCCATTTGCTCAAGCTCATAATTTGTGAAACTATTCGCTGTTTTTTCCAAAACGGGATGGCTTTTAATTAAAAAAATATGGTTCGTAAGTTCTTCTTCGGTAGGAGATTTATAATAATTTACCCCAAAGATGGATTCAACTCTTTTAACAAGAATTTTTGAAGTAGACGTATAATTAGGGGGAGCATAAAAAAAGTAAAGAACGGAAAGAATAACGCAAACCACTATAATTCCTAAAACAATTCCTCTTCTTCTTCTTATTATTCTTAAATAATCCTTAACATCGATTTCATATTCTCTGTTCATTTTTTCCACCTCTTTTTGTTAAATGTACTCCTTCTTCACAAAGATTACACATTTCCGGCTTGTAGTTATTAATCGGATATTTGAAAACGGATTTTATTGGTATATTAATCTCAATATCCTCTATAGACCGATCTATCATTACAACTATACCTAAAATCTTTCCTTTTTCTATTGCTTTAATTGTATCTTTAATCGAACTACCTGTAGTTAAAATATCATCGACTATTATTATCTTATCTGTGTCTTTTATTGCAAATTCTCTTTTTAATGCCCTTCCCTCATGCGTTCTTTCGGCAAATGCGCACTTTTTTCCTGTTATTCTTGCCAGTTCAAAAGCAATCATGGCTCCACCTAATGTAGGACCAATAAACCAGTCGGTCTCCGGACTTAGTTCTTTCATTTTATCAATGAACGGTTCTACTAACTCAGGGTTTTCTAATATACGCATTTTTTCAATATATCTATCAGAGTGCAATCCTGAAGCTAACAAAAAATGCCCTTCAAGTAAGGCACCCGTTTTTTCAAGCAGTCTTTTGTAATCCATCCTTAATTTCTTGAATTATCGATTCTGCAGCCTTATGCATATCTTTAGCTTTGGTGATCGGTCTTCCTACAACCAAATAGTCCGAACCACTTACAACTGCTTCAAAAGGTGTGTTAAATCTTTTTTGGTCGTTTTTCTCCGTTCCTCTGGGTCTTATTCCCGGTGTAGTTACAATAAAGTCTTTTCCACAGTTTTCCTTAATTAAAGAAACTTCTTCAGCTGAAGCTACAACCCCTCCTAACCCAGCACTTTTTGCAATAGAAGCCAACTCTAATACCTCTTCATTTAAACTTTTTTCAATACCTAACACATCTTCCAAAAACGCTTCATCAAGGCTTGTCAGTATTGTAATTCCAAGTATAACAGGTCCATCTTTTCTTTTGTTCCATACTGCTTTTTGTGCTGCCTCCATCATTTCAAAACCTCCGAGAGCGTGTACCGTTAGGATATCCACACCCATATCGATTGCGGCATCGACTGCACCTGAAATTGTGTTCGGGATATCGTGCAGCTTTAGATCGAGAAAGACTTTCTTTTCTCTCTTCTTTAAAATCTCAACAATTACAGGGCCTGCTCGGGTAAACAGCTCCAGCCCAACCTTATAGAACCCCACTAAATTCCCCAATTCTTCGACTATAATCAAACCTTCTTCTATTGAAGGAACATCTAAAGGGACTATTAAAAAATCTTTAGCTTCTTTTCTCATTTCTTATATACATCTTTTAAATTTTTATAACTATTGTCTTCAAACCAACATTGTAAGTTATCCAGGATTTCAATTGGTGCAAGGGGGTTGTTGAAAATAATACTGCCGAGTTGTACAGCCGTTGCCCCGGCTATAAGGTATTCCAGAACATCCTTGTAATTTGCGATCCCCCCCGACCCTATAATTGGTATATCGACCGCATTTTTGATCTTATATACATTATATAATGCAAGAGGTTTTATAGCGGGTCCGCTCAAACCTCCCGTTATCCTTTTAAATAATGGTTCTTTTTTTTCAATGTCTATCACAAGTCCGGGAAAAGTATTAGCCGCAGTTACGGCAGCTGCTCCGCCTTCTTTAGCTGCCTGGGCGGTTTCTTCAATATTAGAAGCAGTTGGAGTAAGCTTTACGATAACCGGTAATTCGGTTTCATTGCATACCGCTTTAGTAATCGAAAAAACCATTTTGGGATCCCTTCCAAAGCTTTCTCCGCCTTTTTCTACATTTGGACAGCTTATGTTCACTTCAAGCCCCGCTACACCTTCAATTTTAGACGCGATTTTTTTAAACTCCTCTATTGATTCTCCAAAAATATTAACTAAAATTTGAGTGCCTAATATCTTCATTTTGGGTAAGCTTTCACTTGCAAAACGTTCAAGTCCTTTATTTTCGAGTCCGATGGAATTAATTACACCACAGGGCGTCTCTGTAATTCTCGGGGGGGGATTCCCTTCTTTTGGATTCAGGGATACCCCTTTACATATAACTCCTCCCAACTTACTAAAGTCAATTAATTTGGTGTAAGGAAGATCCCATACTCCGGAAGCAAGGAGTATAGGATTTTTTAATTTAAGGGAGCCAAATTTAGTCGAAAGATCAATCAAAACTCACCTCTTTCAACGGAAATATTGGGCCTTCGGTACATATAAGTTTGTACCCTTC
>CAYYUB010000033.1:0-14334 GCA_964474855.1 uncultured bacterium | reverse complement strand
CTGAATTCCACAATAAAATCAAAAAAAGTGGTACAACTTTTCGGTACAACCTCGAGAGGACAAAAAAGAATTTTGTTGTTTTTCCCCACACCACCCGATTTTTTAACAACAAATAGCACAAATTACACAAATTATTTATTTTTTCTTTTTTTTAAAATATTCGTGCTATTCGTGTGATTCGTTGTTACTCTAAGTTTTGATGTGGTGGGGCTTTGTAACAATCAAGTTTTATATATATTGTGTTCTTTTATGTAATCAAGGACTACTTTGGGTAAAAGAAAATCGACGGGTTTTCCATTTTTAATTTTCTCTCTGATTTCAGTTGAAGAGATTTCTATTATTCTTGAGTTCAGAGTTTTTAATTCTTTTGGGTATTTTTGACTTTTACAATTTCTTTTTAAAACGAAAACATCTACGATTTGTAAGATTTTTTCCCATTTATGCCATTCTGTAAAATTTATTGCCCGGTCTTCACCTATAAGCAGACAGAGACTTTTTTCTTTTTCAAATAATTCTTTTAGTGTGTCGTATGAATACGATATTCCTTTTCTTTTTGATTCCAGATCCAATACTTCAAAGGAATCTTCTTTTGAAGTGGCTAATTTCAACATATTATATCTATCTTTAAACGAGGCGGAGGTTATATCGTTTTTTAAAGGGGCTTTCCATGCGGGAACGAATAATACTTTCTCAAGAGCCAATAAATTAAGGGCATCATTAGCTAGTATTAGATGTCCTGTATGAACGGGATCGAAATTTCCTCCAAAAACTCCTTTCACTTTATTTCTTTCAACTTTTCCCGAGCTTTTTCTTTGAATTCTCCTTCTACTTTTTGATAATAAGAAGCTGCCAGAGAATCAAGATTATTTGAGAGAGCGATATCCCCAAGTAGAAAATTTGCCTTATCGTTCCATTTTTTACTCTGTTCGGCTACTTTTTTAAGGTATATAATTGCTGATTCGTTAATACCCATTTTAATATAAGTTTCTCCAATCTCGAGAAACTTTTGATTTTCTTTTTCTTCCGCACTCCTTTTACTTTCTTTAGCTTCCTCTAAGTGTTTTGAGTATGGGTATTTTTTAATAAATTCTTCATAAGTATCCAAAGCCTCTCGCGTAAGAGTTTGGTCTCTTTGGGCTATTGGAGCCATTTTTTCTAAACATTGAGCTTTTCTGAGAAGTGCTTTCTCGCTAAAGTTAGAATTAGGAAAGTTGTTGAGTAGGAAATAGAATTCGTTCATAGCTTCCATATAATTATTTAATAGATAATATGATTCGGCAAAGTAGAACTGAGCATCGTCAATCCAATGACTGCCGGGATATCTATTAAAAAAGTATCTAAGATAATTAATCGTTTTTTTGTAATCTTTTTCCTCAAAGCATTTAACTGCTTGATTGAATTCCTCATCCGGAGATGTCATTTCAGGTTTTTTATTCTTTGTGCAGGAAAAGAATAATAGAAAAATCATGATAAAGTATATTTCTTTCTTCAAGGGTTATCCTCCATGTTCTTAATAATTTCCAGGGCTTCTTCCGCTTCTCTTCTAATTTTAGGTTTCGCGAATTTATTCAGCTCCAAAACTTTATTGTAATAACCGGCTGCATCGGTATATTCTTCTTGACTTAATTTAATATCACCCAGTAAGAAGTATGCATCATCTATCAACACTTTAGGCATGCCAAGAGTAATTAACTCTTTAAGGTATAATTCTGCTGAATCGTAATTTCCTTCTTTTATTCTTTTCTCAGCCAATTTAAAAGATGTTTTTCCCAGCCAATATCTTAATCGCCAGCTTGAAAGCTCTTTTGTTGCTTCTTTTAGGACATCGTAAGCTGAAACTAAGTCATCTGTATTTATGTAGCATTGTGCTAATTTTAATCTTAAATCGCTATCCAAAGATTTATATTTCATTCCTTTTATATAGTAATCAATGCTTTGTTCATAATCTCTTGAATCGAAAAACCAGTTTCCCATTAGTATATTTTTTTCTTCCATATCAAAGTCAGGTTCGAACTCCAGTATTTTTAAATAAATCGTAACTGCAGTGAAATCTTTACCTTTTTCTGCCGCCTCGTTGCCGGCTTGCAGGAGTTTTTTTAGTGTTTTAGCCTTCCATCTTGGATCGGTATCGATCAGTCTATCAAAAGATTTTAATGCTCTTCTGGGATCATTCAGATTCAGGTAAATTTCGCCCTGGAGGTATATCTCCTTAGCTATATTTGAATTTTCCAGGAGGATTAATGCCCGGGTTGGTTTTAGCGAATGATAATATTCGAAAGCTTTAGCATAGTTGCTTTCTCTTTTACAACCGGGAATAAGTAGCAGTAATATGAAGAATAAGTAAATTTTATGTTTTTTTAACAATTTCAACTATTAATTTAGAGAGTTTTGGAGCGGCTTTATTCGCCGCATTCAATACTATTTCATGGCTTACTTTTTCCATTGCGTCAGGCAGACAGATATCGGTAATTATTGAGAGACCAAGAACTTTTCTGTCCATCCACCTTGCAGTTATTGCCTCTGGTACTGTTGACATGCCTACGGCATCTGCACCCAAGATTTTGATCATTCTGTATTCTGCTGCAGTTTCGAAAGTGGGTCCCTGGAGTCCGAAATAAACACCCTTTCTAATTTTTATCCCCGTTTCAAGTGCGATATCTTCGGTTTTTTCTATCAAATCTTTATCGTAAGTGTTGTACATATCTACAAAACGAGGTCCCAGGCGTTCGTCATTCGACCCTCGGAGGGGATGTTCCGGGAAGAAATTAATATGATCTGTTATAACCATTATATCTCCTCTGGAAAAGAGGGGGTTAACACCGCCGGCTGCATTAGAGACTATAAGAGTTTTTATTCCTAAAAAACATAATAATCTTACCCCAAAGGTGACTTTGTCCATATTATATCCTTCATAATAATGGAATCTACCGTTCATAACACAAACTTTTTTCTCTTCAATTTTTCCGCATATTAAGTTTCCGGAATGTCCCTTTACTGTAGACACCGGGAAATTTGGAATATCTTTATATGATATTTTTATAGGATTTTTGATTTCTCCCGAAACATCTCCAAGCCCGGATCCTAATATAATTCCAACGTCAAAATTATCAAAATTAACCTTATCAATAATATATTTTTTGCTTTCAGATAAAATACTAAATGTTTCTTGTTTCATGTTTATTTTTTTTGTCCGGATTCCTTGATTTAGAGTTTATTCCTTAAACAATTCCTGAACTTTCTTTTTTGTCTTCTCTAATTCTTCTGTTTTTTCTGCACCTTGTGAGGAATATCTTTTTTCTCTTTCTCTTACGGTAATAATCTCTACTTCTTCAAGCATTTTTAATTGGGATGAAAGGAAACTGCGGAGTTGTATTACAAATCCATCTTTTTGATTTCTTAAAGCGCTTATCTGACTTTGAAGATCTTTTACTTTAGTGGCTGCATTTTCGATAATCTCGCTGGCTTGTAATTTTGCTTTTTGTAGTATCATTTCAGCTTCTTTTCGTGCGTTTCTTCTGATCCCGTCTGTTGTTTTCTGTGTAGAGGTAAGAGTATCCTGAAGAGTTTTTTCCATTCTTTTATAATCATCTATCTTAGAGTCCAGTTCTTTTAACTGCTCGGTCATTCTTTTGTTATCCCGAATAATATTTTCTATCTCTTTTGCCAACATCTCGAGGAATATATCTACTTCATTCTTGTCATAACCTTTGAATGTTTTTCTAAATTCTTGTTTTCTAATATCTAAAGGGGTTATTTGCATAATTCCTCCTTTTATATTTGGTGGAGGCGGCGGGAATCGAACCCGCGTCCGAAATACCTGTTTGTAAGCCTCTACACACTTAGTGATTGTTTGTATGTCGCTATTCTTTACCCAATCACAGGAATCAGAATAGCCTGGCCAGTTTATTTTCGGTCACAAAATACTGGCAAAATTGTAACCTATCTCCTTTTTATGACGCCCGGCTCCAGAGTAAGGAGAAAACTCCGGAGAGGACGAGCAGCTTAATTAAGCTGCCATGGCGTAATTATAGTTGCCATTTAAAATAAAACGCCATAGTTTAACGAGTTATGACAGCTCGGCATGCAGCTTACAATCCAGTTGTACTCCGTCGAGAGCCAATTCGCCCCCATTTCTATATATTTTAACCATTTAATAGGATAAGTCAAGTCCCTCCAAGCAAATACTACGGAAATAAATATATTCATAAAATTTTTTTAATTTATTTGTGTTATTCGTTGTTTCTTTGTTTCTTTTATTCATTTTTGAACTTTGATTTGTAACTTTACATTTTGATATTTAATTTTTGCGTTTTAGCGGCTTTGCCGCGCTATGGTTTTGACGGAATTTCTCTAATCATTTACAGCCTTGACTTTTGAGCTGAAAGTACTTATACTAATAGTGTGAGAGTAGGAAGGATATTATTATTAGATGGTGCCATAACTGAAGATCAGTTGAAGGAGGCACTAAAAAGGCAAAGAGAATTGGGGGGGCGTTTAGGCGCAAACCTGATGGAGTTGGGTTATATTAATGAAGAACAGTTAATTAAAGCTCTCGAAAAAAACTTAAACGTAAAAGGTGTAGTTCTTACTGATTATCCCTTAAGTGACGAAGTTCTAAATTTAATTTCTCCGGATATTGCCAGTGCTTATGAATGTATTCCGATAGAGCGGAAGGGTAAAACCGTATATTTAGCCATGGTAAACCCAAATGATGTTCAGGCTCAGGAAGATATCCGTTTCAGGACAGGGTATGAAATTACGCCATTGGTAGCTTCTGAGAAATCCGTGAAAAATATTTTAAAAGAGCATTATGAAACTAAGGCTCTTGAAGATGAGGTGGCTGAAGAAATGAGTCTTGCGGAGGATTCTGTTGAATTGATGCAGAAAGAAGAGGAAGAAGAAGGGGCATCGGCTCTTGCCGCGCAGATTGATTCTGGTCCGGTTGTTCAGTATGTTAATTTTCTTTTGAAAAAGGTGGTAATTGAAGGAGCCAGTGATCTTCATATTGAACCTTTTGAAAAAGATGTCAGGGTAAGGATGAGGGTTGATGGCGTTCTTCACAACTTTCAACCTCCTCCATGGCGTCTCCAAAAAGCCGTTGTGTCAAGGTTTAAAGTTATGTCAAATCTAAAAATACAGGAAAAAAGAAAACCCCAGGATGGAAGATTTCAAGCGGAAATTATTGGTAGAAAAATTGATTTTAGAATAGCTACCGTCCCTACTGTTTTTGGCGAAAAAGTTGGCATAAGGGTTCTTGATGCTCAAAGTATAGAGTTTGACCTGAAAAAATTAGGTTTTGAGGATAAAGCGCTGAATGATACCTATGCTGCTATAAAAAAGCCCCATGGAATTATATTGCTTACCGGACCGACAGGTTCCGGTAAAACCACTACTTTATATTCAATATTAAAAGCAATTAATAATATTGATATAAATATTTCTACGGCTGAAGATCCTGTGGAATATACTCTTTTTGGAGTTAATCAATTACAGGTACGGGAAGAAATCGGTCTTACTTTTGTGGAAGCTTTGAAGTCCTTCCTGCGTCAGGACCCTGATGTAATTATGGTTGGAGAAATTAGAGATAAGCCTACAACAGATATTGCTATACGTTCTTCTCTTACAGGTCACCTTGTGCTTTCTACAGTACACACGAATTCGGCGGCAGCGACAGTTACCCGACTCCTTAATATGGGAGTGGCTCCTTTTCTTTTGGCTTCAACGCTGGAGCTTATTATCTCTCAGAGATTGGTGAGGACAATATGCACAAAATGTAAAGTCCCTCTTGAGGTTTCAGACGAGGATATTCTAAAACAAGGCTTTAACCCTTCCGATTTAAAAGTAGACGGAAAGAAGATTTTTCATGGTACGGGTTGTGACCATTGTAAGGATACAGGTTATAAAGGAAGGTTAGGCTTATTTGAGGTTATGGCAGTAAGTTCCAATATTAGAAAAATGATTATTGACAATAAAACATCGGATGAGATAGAAAAACAGGCTAAAAAAGAAGGAATGAGTTCTCTGCGCGATGAGGGAATTAAAAAGATGCTTAATGGATTGACGACTATTGAAGAAATAGGCAGGGAAACACAGGTCAGGTAATAATGGAAAAACTTGGAGAAATTCTAGTCCAAGCTGGCAAAATTACTCCCGAGCAATTAAATGTAGCGCTTCGAAAGCAAAAAGAAGTAGCTAAGCGACTTGGCGCGGTTCTGATAGAAGAGGGCTTCATTACAGATGGCGAACTCGCAAAGACACTATCTCTACAATTTAAGGTTTCCTCTATTGATATCAAACCTGAAGATGTCGATAGTGCTTTAATTTCTTTAATTTCCGCGGATATGGCACAGAGATATCAGGTTTTTCCAATCAGGAGAAAAGGAAAAAAATTGATTTTGGGAGTAGTTAATCCCGGTGATTTAGAAGCAATCGATGCTGTTGAATTTAAAACCGGTTTAAAGGTCGAAACAGTGGTATTAACTTTTTGGAAAATGAAAAAGCTTCTGGATCAATTTTATCCTGTTACAAAAGCGGTGGATAGAGTAGAGAAGAAAGAAGAGGAAATGGTAGAGGAAGAATTTGTATTTGCAGAGGAAAACCTTGAAAATATTTTTATCAGGAAATCCGAGTTTGATGAGGAAGAAGAAGATTGGAGGGCTGAGGCTCAGGAAAAACCTGTAATAAAACTTGTTAATTATTTGATTACTTCAGCGGTACAGAAAGGCGTGTCTGATATCCATGTAGAGCCATATGAAAAAACTCTTCGTATAAGATTTAGGATTGATGGTGTCCTGCAGCAAGTGGCTGAACCACCTTACAGATTAAGACATGCCATCTCTACGAGGATAAAAATAATGACCGGTAGTATGGATGCTTCGGAGAGAAGGCTTACTCAGGACGGAAGGATAAAAATAAGGGTTGAGCGTAAACCGATAGATCTTCGTGTTAGTATAATACCTACGGTTTTTGGCGAAAAAGTGGTGATGAGAATATTGGACCCATCTTCTCTTATGTTGAATATGGAAGACCTTGGTTTTGAACCGGATGCGCTTGTGAAATTTGGGAAAGCTATTGCTCAACCTTATGGTCTGGTTCTTGTTACCGGACCTACCGGGAGCGGTAAATCCACCTCGCTCTATTCTGCGCTTTCTTCTTTGAATAAACCGGAAGTTAACATTATGACCGTCGAAAATCCCGTTGAATACAATCTTAAGGGAATCAATCAAGTTCAGGTCAATCGGGATATAGGGTTTGATTTTCCTGACGCGCTGCGTGCTTTCCTCAGACAGTCGCCAAATATAATACTCGTTGGGGAAATTAGAGAAATAGATACGGCGTCGATTGCTATAAGAGCAGCTTTAACTGGGCATTTGGTTTTATCGACTCTTCATACTAACGATGCCCCCAGTGCTGTGAACCGTTTGGTGGATATAGGAATAGAACCCTTTTTGATAGCAAGTTCGTTGAATTTAATCCAGGCACAAAGACTTCTCAGAAAAGTTTGTAAAAACTGTAGAAAAAAGATAGAGCCTGATGAGGCTGATAAAGTAGGGATTTTAAAAAAGATGGGTTTAACAGCAAATGATATAATAAGTGGTGATATTTATGGGGTAGGGTCAGGATGTCCCGAATGTAATTCTAGTGGTTACAGAGGTAGGATTGCAGTAACTGAAGTTATGCCTATTTCTATGAATTTACGACAAATGATTCTTAAAGGTAGTTCTACCGATGACTTACGAAAAGCTGCTCAGAAGGAAGGAATGCGTACTCTTAGAGACGATGGGATCATTAAGTTGAAAAAAGGTCTTACAACTCCGGATGAAATTTTAAGGGTGACTATTGAATCATAACTTTTAGAGAGGAGTTATTGTATGGATTATGATATGAAAGCTTTACTGGAAGAATTGGTGAGCAGAGGCGCAACCGATCTTCATCTTACAACCGCGGCACCTCCTATGTTCAGAAAAGACGGATCATTGGAAAAGTCTAATTATGCTCCGCTTTCTCCAAACGACTTAGAAAAGTTGGTTTATTCAATATTAAATGACGAACAAAAGAAAAAATTTGAAATGAAAAAGGAGCTCGACTTAAGTTTTGGGGTACCGGGTCTTTCTCGATTCAGAGCCAATGTCTTTTATCAGAGAGGGCAGGTTGCCATTGCTGTAAGAACTATTCCGTTTAAGATCAGGACTTTTAAACAGTTAGGTCTGCCTTCTGTGATAGCCGATATGGCAAACAAACAGAAAGGGCTTATTTTAGTTACCGGACCAACTGGCTGCGGTAAATCTACTACTCTTGCCGCTGTCGTTGATAAAATAGATAGAGAGAGAAAAGTTCACATTGTTACAATCGAAGACCCGATAGAATATCTCTTTAGACACCAGAGAGCGATTGTGAACCAGAGGCAAGTTGGGTCTGATACAGATGGTTTTGCGATTGCGCTGAAGTATATACTAAGACAGGATCCTGATGTGGTTATGATTGGAGAGATGAGGGATAGAGAGACTATGGAAGCAGCTCTTAATGTTGCGGAAACCGGACACCTTACCATTGCCACATTGCATACAAATTCAGCAGTTGAGTCTATCTCAAGAATTGTTGATACCTTTCCTCCTGAAAGACATGGCCAGGTTAGGGCTCAAATAGCTTTTGTTATTATCGGCATTATTACTCAAAGTTTGATACCAAAAAGAACCGGGGGGAGAGCGCTGTCGGTGGAAGTTCTTTATGGTACACCCGCAGTAAAAGCTTTAATAAGAGATAATAAAACACATCAGTTATATTCAAACATTCAAGCGGGACAAAAGTTCGGTATGATTACCATGAATCAGTCGCTTTATAAATTATATATGGACCGGGAAATAAGTATAGAGGATGCAATATCTTATTCCAGGGAACCGGGAGAACTTGAAGAAATGATAGCTAAAAAGCAAACCTTTGTACATTAAGGGGGTGAAAGATGCCTGATTATTTATGGAAAGGTAGAACTCCAAGTGGAACAATAGAGAATGGTGAGATTACCGCAGCAAATCCTGAAGAAGTTCAGCGAATATTGAGAGAAAGGAAAATTGTTCCAACTTCAATACGCCCTAAACCAAAGGAAATAACTCTTCCCTTTTTAAAAGGTAGAGTTTCCAGCAAAGCTATTTCTGTTTTTACAAGGCAGTTTTCGGTTATGATTAATGCAGGTTTACCTTTGATAAAATGTCTTGATATTCAGGTAGCTCAGGTTGAATCGGAAAGGTTTAAAGGTATACTCAAGGATTTAATCTCTGCGGTAGAGGGTGGTTCCACTTTAGCCGACGCTTTAAGAGAACACAAAACTGTTTTTGGGGATTTGTATGTAAATATGGTTGAGGCCGGAGAAAAGGGTGGTTCTCTTGCGACTATTCTTGCCAGGCTTGCTGATTATCTTGAAAAAGCGGATTCTATAAAGAGAAAAGTAAAAGGCGCAATGGTTTATCCGGTTGCTATCGTTATAGTTGCTGTTATTGCAGTTGCTGTTTTGTTGATGTTCGTGATACCTGTGTTTGCTCAGTTGTTCGGGGATCTTGGTGGACAATTACCACTTCCTACCCGTATTGTTATAGCGATGAGTGATTTTTTAGGAAAGTATTTCCTTTTTATTTTAATTGCGATTATAGGTTTGATTCTTGCAGTTAGGTATTATTATAAGACCGAAGTAGGGCATCTTCAGATAGACTCTATTATGATAAAATTGCCAATATTTGGTACTTTAATAAAAAAACAGGCAATTGCCAGATTCTCAAGGACTCTTTCCACGCTTCTTTCTTCTGGTGTTAATATACTTGATGCTCTTGAGATTACGGCCGGAACTACCGGTAACAAATTGGTTGAAAATGCTGTTATGAGGTCTCGTACTTCTATCGCTCAGGGAGAGTCGATTGCTGAACCGCTTAGTAAAGAAAAAGCTTTATTTCCTCCGATGGTTGTACAAATGATTACCATAGGAGAGCAAACGGGAGGCCTAGATGAAATGCTTGCAAAGGTTGCAGATTTTTATGATGATGAGGTTGATCAGGCTGTTGCCAACCTTATGAATGCTCTTGAGCCTCTTGTGATAGTTTTCCTTGGAGGTGTGATAGGTGGTATGGTTATGGCGATGTATCTTCCTATTTTCAAAATGGCCCAGCAGTTTATGTAATAAAAGGATTTTTTGTGAGTCAGGATAGTAGAAGATATTGTTTATATAGAGCTATTTTATTTGTTCTTTTATTTTTCCTGATTCTTGTTTTTAGGGAAAAGGAGAAGAGTCTTCTTCCTTTATTTGTTGTTTTTTTCGTTTTTGTTCTTGATGAATTCTTGTTTTTTTTTCTCCAGAAGAAGGCGAAATTATATAATTTTCTGTTAGATGTAACATATCTTTCTTTTATGCTTGTTTTTACCGGGGCGGCTTTAAGTCCATTTGTTCCTTTTTATCTCCCTTTAGTGGTCTTGAGTGCTTATTTTCTTTTCGCTGTTGATTCTTTTATTGTCAGTGGTTATTCGATATTGTCTTATGGGATAGTATCTGTCTTTTTGACGGAACGAATCTCTGAAAATCTCATTCTAATAAGCATACCGGAATTTCCACCACTGGAAATCGTTTTGGTTGAATTTGTTGTCTACTCTTTTGCTTTTATTTTTACAGCTGCGGTATCTTCTCTGGTTGTTCAGATATTGAGGGAACAACTTATCAGAGTTAAGGTTGATATTTCGGATATAGTCGAAGCTATTGATTATGGGATTATTACTGTGGATGAAAAAGGCTGTATTGTCTGGAGTAACTCTAAGGCTGAGAGTTTTCTTGGGGCTGCCCTTTCACCCGGAAAAACCCTGCTCGAAATTGCGGTTGATCCTTTTAAAAAACCCATTGAAAGAATTTTAAGTAGACAAGAAAAAATGCTGGAATTTGAAAATGAAGATAGAATTTTTATGATAAGAGGTAGCGATTTATTTGATGGAAAAGGAACAATTTTGATGGTAAATGATCAAACTGAAGAAAAAGAGATAGAAAGAAAAATGCAGATGAGAGATAAACTGGTTACACTTGGTAATTTTGCCGCCAATCTTGCGCATGAAGTTAGAAACCCTGTTTCTTCCATTAGAGCTTCAGCCGAGTTGATTGGTCCTTATGAGAAAGGAAAAGCGAATAAAAATGAAAAGCTTAGAGAACTTATAATGAAAGAATCTGATAGATTGGATTATCTGGTTGAAAGCTTTTTGGATTTCACTAAAAGTTTCAATTTAGAAAACAAGACAATTCAACTTTATAATCTAATCGAGGGTGTGATTAGTGATCTTAAAAAAAATAAGTTTTTTAATCGAAGCATCAAGTTTCAAAATGAATTAAGCGAAGATGTTACTATAAAAGGAGACCATAATCTTCTCAAGAGTATATTGTCTAATCTTGGTGTTAATTCTTTAAAAGCAATGCCCAGTGGAGGAAATATGATTTTTGGAGTAAGAGAGGGAAATGGGAAAATAATTCTTTTTGTAAAGGACACGGGATGTGGTATTCCGGAAAAAGACCTAAGTAAAATTTTTTCTCCTTTTTATACACATTTTAAGGAGGGCTTTGGTTTTGGACTTCCTATAGTAAAGAAAATAGTAGAGCTGCATAACTGGGATATTGAGGTTGAAAGTGTTGTAAATGAAGGTACAGAAATAAGGATTATTGTATGAATGGAAAAATCTTGGTTATAGACGATGAAGTAAGTATTCTTGAAGTAGTTAAGCTTGGGTTGGAAGAAGGAGGATTTAAAGTTGATGTTTTCTCGGATCCAATAGAAGCTTTGAATAGCTTTTCTGAGGGTAATTATGATGCCGTTTTAACTGATATAAATATGCCTGAAATGTCAGGTCTTGAAGTTCTTCGCCGTTGCAAGAAAATAGATCCGGAGGCGGTAGTTATACTTATAACTGCTTATTCGTCAATTGATTCGGCAATAGAAGCTATAAGGGGCGGAGCCTTAGATTATATAAGGAAGCCTTTCAGAATGGAAGAATTGATTTTACGATTAAAGGAGGCATTGGATAGGGTAAGGATCAAGAAGAGCTTAAAAAATCTTAGGGAAGAGAAACTCGAGGAGTTCAGGATTATTGGCATGAATGATAAAATGAAACAAATAAGAGAGAAAATAAAGAAAGTTGCCGGGACAACTTCTTCGATTCTTATTTTTGGAGAAAGTGGAACAGGCAAGGAATTGGTTGCGAATTTAATTCATTATAATTCTGATAGACCAGGTAAACTTGTTCCGATTAACTGTTCAGCTTTTCCTTCCGAATTACTGGAATCTGAGCTGTTTGGCTATAAAAAAGGTGCCTTTACGGGTGCAAATAAGGACAAAAAGGGATTGTTTGTTGCCGCGAATAAAGGCACTTTGTTTCTTGATGAAATAAGTACCCTCCCGATGGAACTCCAGCCGAAAATACTAAGAGCCATTCAGGAGATGAGTTTTACCCCTCTTGGGAGCACGAAAGAAGTTGAAGTAGATGTCAGGATTGTAAGTGCTACAAATGAGAATATTGAAGGACTCGTGGAGAATGGAAATTTTAGAGAAGATTTGTTTTATAGATTAAATGTAATTCCTATAGAAATTCCACCTCTCAGAGAAAGGAAGGAAGATATACTTCCTTTAGTTCAGCATTTTAATAAGAAAATTTCTGAAAGATTAAATGTAAGGGAGAGAACTTTCACTGACGGAGCGTATGAAAAACTCATGAATTATAAATGGACCGGTAATGTAAGGGAGTTGGAAAATCTCCTTGAAAGATTGATTGTATTAGAAGATTCTGAGCTGATTGATGCTGCTGCTATTCCGGAAGAATTTAGTAGTAGAAGTAAGGTTGACAGGCTGAATTTGGAAGAAATTGAGAGAAAAACTATAAAAAAAGCGTTAGAAATTTCAAAGAAGGACAAAAATAAAGCAGCTGATCTTTTAGGAATCCATCCTTCCACTCTGTACAGAAAAATAAAAAAATTAAATATGGAATCTTCTTTACAATAAGAGAGGTCGCTTTTAAATGATTTTATTTCATTTGTTTCTTATTGGTATTAATGTAGATTTTCAGCTTGATAGAGATACAAACTCTGCTCCTTATATTATTGTAAATTATGGAGTGCCTTATTCTGATTTAGTTTTCTATAAGAATGATACTGTTTATACGGGAGAGTATCTGGCTTCTTTGGTTCTAAAACAAGATAGATTCCAATTGGGTGGTAAAAGTAAAAATAATAAACTTTTGGTTTATGATTATAAGAAGACTATATCTTCCGATTATTATCATAGAGATTTAATAAAAATGAAAGTTCCTGAGGGTAAGATAGAAATTACTCTGATGGTATCGGATCGTAATTCAAGTAGGACCTGGAGTAAATCAAGAGAATTAAAAGTATCCAAATTAAAACCGACAGATATTGGATCCATCAGGTGGCTATCGAATCCTTCAAGAGAAGTTGTTACGGATAAGGATACCATCAAGATTAAATTGAATATTTTTAGCACTGAAAAAGGAAAGACAGAGCTTAAATTCTACTTTAGGGATGCGGATAAGAGAACCTTTTTAGAAAGAGATACTATTCTCCCTGATAGGAAAAATCAAAGTGTAGAAGTTATTGTACCGGCTGATAGATTTAAAGAAGGTACATATGGTTTCTTCGCAGAGGTTAAAAACGTTAACAAAGTGAAAGTTGTTAAAGAATCTATTGCATTTAGTGTCTGGAAGCCCTTTTTTGAATCAGAGAGATTTGTTAAAAGAGTTGAACAAATCGAATACATTGCATCTTCGGGAGAGGTAAAAGAAATGCTAACCGCGAAAATAGGAGAACGGGAAAGGTTGTGGAACGAATTCTGGGACAGTAAAGACCCAACTCCTGCAGATGGAATAAATGAGTTTAAAATAGCCTATTTTGAGAGGGTAGATTTCGCTAATAGAAATTTTTCGCGCGGTTCTCTTTTTGATGGGTGGAGAACAGATAGAGGTAGAGTTTATATTATTCTTGGCCCTCCTGATAATATAGTTGATGAACCTTTCAACCCGAGCGGAAGTGCTTATCAGATATGGTATTATTACGAGAAAGGATACAATTTGATTTTTGTTCAAAGATATATGACCGGAGATTATCAGTTAGAAAATCCTCCTCCTGAAGTTTGGTGATAATTGTCATTTAGATTATAGGGTATAGAAATTAGGGTATAGAAAAATACAAAAGTTTTTTGTAATTTCTTTAATTAATAGTCTGTCTTCTTTTTAAATAAAAATATTGACAATGCAGGGATAGTAATTACTTTACTGTTATGAAGATAGATGATGTAATTATAAAGAAAATAA
>CAYYUB010000032.1:0-14343 GCA_964474855.1 uncultured bacterium | reverse complement strand
TATTGTACATTAAAGAAGTATCCAGATCGGTAGCAAAGATATTAAGTTTTTCTTTTTCTATTTTTATCCTAACATTGGATAAAATAGGAAAGGTTGTATGAACAGGTACGATTTGAATTATAGGTTTAAACTCTTTAACAAATTCTTCAGCATTTATTGAGAACAACATTTTTCCTCCTTTTTCCTATTACTTATAATAGTATAATAATTTAGTAGTTGTAGTATACACTGTGGATAAGTGTATAATGGCGGTTCTTTATTTATTCTTTTATTTTCAACCAAAGTTTTTCCATTTATTGTGTGGATAAATTGTTGATAATAGATGTTCATTGCCTTATGTTTCCGTCAATTTACTTTTTATTGTAGAAATGTCCCCTTTTATCCTCTTGTTTTTCCGTATTAAATTTTCTATTTTGTTGAAAGAATGTAGAATAGTGGAATGATCTCTTTTACTAAAATTATTACCGATCTCTTTTAAGGAAAGATTTGTCAATTTTCGTGCAAGATAAATGGCAATCTGACGAGACTGAGCAACACTTTTTGATCTTTTATTTCCTTTGATTTCCTCTACGTCTATATTATAAAACTCTGAGACTGTTTTAATTATTCTTTCCAGCGTTATTCTTCTTTCTTTTTCTTTTATAAAGTCATTTAGAATTTTTGTAGCAAGCTCGACATTAATATCGGTCTTATATATAGAAGAATGCGCCAATAATTTTATCAAACAACCTTCTAATTCTCTGATATTAGATTTTATATTCGCAGCTATATAGTTTATTACACTGTTACTAATTTGAATATTATCGCTCTGGATTTTGGAACGAAGAATGGCTAATCGTGTTTCAAAATCCGGAGGTTGTAGATCTACCATTAAACCCCAATGGAAACGAGAAATTACTCTTTCTTCAAGACCGGATATTTCTTTTGGAGGTCTATCAGAAGTTATTACTATTTGTTTCTTTGCTTCAAAAAGAGCATTAAAAGTGTGAAAGAATTCCTCCTGTAATCTCTCTTTACCTGAGAGAAAATGAACATCATCAATTAAGAGTAAATCGATTTCCCTATATTTTTGCTTAAATTGTATCGTTGAATATTCCTGAATTGATTTTATCATCTCGTTAAGAAATTCTTCCGTTTGAGTGTAAAGTATTCGAAGGTTAGGATATTGAGAGTAAACTCTATTTCCCGTTGCCTGTAATAAGTGTGTTTTACCTAACCCAACTCCTCCGTATATAAAAAGAGGGTTATATTCTCTACCCGGCGCGTTGGATACTGCCATAGCCGCGGCATGTGCGAATTTACTGTTCTCCCCTACAACAAAATTTTCGAAAGTGTATTTATCATACAGAAGGGGTTTTTGTAATATTTGCTCTTCTTCCGTTTCTTCTTCTTGTTTATTTGTCTCTATATTCGCTTTTCTATTTACAAGAAAATGTACATTGTATAATTTACCTGTAACTTCTTTTATAGACGAGTTGAGGTCATTCATAAAATGTTCTGTTATCCAATGTTGGGTAAACGTATTTGGAATATTAAAATAGACGTCATCGCCACTGGTCTCCTCTAATTCCATATTGGCGAACCAGGCCTTAAAGGCGGATTCGTTAATTTCCTTCTGGAGCTCCTTCTTTATTTTTTCCCAGTCGAAATTTTTTTTGATTCCCTCTTTTCTTTTCATGGCAATGTATTTTTTATTATTTGTCAAAATCGATATTATGTCAAGAGGCAATTAGAATATTTTTTTATAAAAATGTTAAATTCTTTAGGTATATTTTTATCTTCATACTTGACAATTTTTATATAGAAAATTATTATTTTATATGAATTTATATAAGTTATTTGCGGTTTTGTTTTTTTTCGGGTATTTGTTCCTTGTTGTTTTTCCTTTAAATTTATCAATTTGGATTTCTATAATAATCCTTTCCGTTCTATATTTTTTAATCATAGATAAGGAAGACATCTCTTCTTATTTTTCTCTTACCAGCATAGCTTTTGCTGTACAATTAGCGGGAGGTCTTTCGTCTCCGCTTTTTGTTTCATATGTTCCTGTTCTTTTTATACTTAATAAGAGAGGCTTAAAGCTTAAGTTCTGGTGGTTAATTTTGCCTTTATTTTCCTTGTTTAGGGAACTACAATTAATACCGTACTTACTTTTTTATGGGACAGTAATTTTCTTGTATGGGGTAAAACCTAAATTTCTTGGGAAAAAAGATATTGATCCAATTAAAAAATTGAACGCTGAGAGGGAAGAAATAAATGCGGGGGTCTCCGGGGATAAAGAAATCCCGGCTACTATACCGAATAAATTTTACGATTCTTTATCTGCCAGTTTGGATATAATAGTTAGGATGTTTAATCCCTTTAGTGTTGTTCTTTTGATAAAAAATGATCAGCTTGATAAATTGCAGGTTCATATTTCAAAAAGCGGTGGAGAAATAAAAGAAACGGTTTCTATCAACAAAGGTCCTCTCTCCTGGTTTTTAAAAAACTCCGGTATTTTGGTTAATAATGATTTTAATACTTCCTCAATGAATTTGGGTTATTATAAAAACGAAGAGAATATAAAATGTTTTATTGCGAGTTCTATTGAATTTAATAATGAAGTTATGGGAATTATAGTTGTCGATAGAACCGAAAAAACACCCTTTGACGAAAGAGATAAGGAAATTCTAACAAGTGTTGCCAAAGGTGTAGCAACTCTGTTTTCGCTATATAAGCATATGAGTGTTTCGATGCTTGAGGCGTTCCGGCTACGTTCTCTTCTAACTCTTACAGAGAGAGTAGCCGGAGAGATTAAATTGGAAGAGGTTAGAAAAAGCATTTTTGAGACAATAAAAAACAGTTATAAAGAAGTTCGAACCGTTTTTTTACTTAAAGAAGGGAATGAGTATCATGTAACAGAAGAAGATGGAAGGAGATATTCCAGGGCTTTAAGAAAAAGTATAATTGCTTTAGCCCTTGAAAAGAATATTTCTCTTTGCAAAGCAGACCTATCCAAAGAAATAAAAAGACCTATTTTATTTCCGGAAGAGAGAGATTTTGAGGCGAAGTCTTTATTGTTTTCGCCTTTCAAGGGTGATGTGAAAGGAGGAATACTGGTTCTTTCAAAAAATAAGGATAGTTTCGACAAGAACGATCTAATGATTTTAAACCTTATTACCGATATAGCCGCTTCTTCTGTAGAAAAAGCTATTTTATATCGACTTGAAGAGGAAAAAGCCATGAGAGACGGGTTGACTGAGGCTTATAATCACCGCTTTTTTCAGGAAATATTGGATAACAAAATTGCCGAATCCGAACGTAATGACGAACCTATCGCTTTACTTATGATTGATCTTGATAACTTTAAGTTAATAAATGATCAATTTGGACATCAGAATGGAGATATGATTCTGCGAGAAGTTGGGATAATAATGAAGGATAGAATCAGATCTTCTGATATCCTGGCCAGATATGGAGGGGAAGAATTTGCCATCATCTTGCCAAAAACCGCGTCATTAGAAGGCTATAAACTTGCGGAAAACTTACGTAGTTCTATAGAAAGTAAAGAGTTTATTTTTCCGGATGGAGTTAAGTTTAACGTTACAATTTCAACAGGTGTTTCTGAGCTTCTAAAACACGCGCATAATAAACGGGATCTCATAGCAGCTGCTGACAGGGCTCTATACATTGCAAAAAAAGAAGGCAAAAACTGTACTATTATAGCAGAATGTTAAATACATAGATTCTTCAAATCTAAGTTGAGTAGTTAAATTGTTGAATCGTTGAATTGGAAAAAAGCAAAAACTACAGTATCTACATGTTCTACATGTAGAAAAATCAGTGGTAATCTGTGTAATCTTGTGGATAAAAAGGGGAAGTGGGGTAGGGTATAAAACTCTTGACTTAGTTTTTATTTTTATTATATTCTTCTTTACCTATGTTTACTTTTGGAGATCAATCTAATCTAATTGATAAAGCCCGAAGGGTAGCAGCAAAAGGCGATTCTCTTAAAGCAGTTCAAATTTTGCAAAATGCTTTAAGAAATCACAATTCAGATCTTCCCCTGATTCTTGAAATTATGCACACATATCATGCTATAGACAAATTAAACGAAGTAATTATATGGGCAGAGAAAGGGTCCGCTCTTTCTGCTGAAGCCAAGAAGAAAGTTGAGGGAGAGGTAGAGGATTTATTTTATGGCAGAGGTAAGCCGGACCGCCTCGCGGAATATCTTATGGAGAAATGGGCAGAAAGAATAGACTTTGAAGGAGTTTTCGATCTTTTTAGAGAGATGAGTGAAGAAAGCAAGGAAGCTTTTATTAAGAGGGAAGAACAGGTTGTTAACAATATTCTTACGAACAAAGAAGATTTTAGTCCGAGAGATTTTACGCATTTTTATTTATTTGCAATAACAAATGAGGGTAGGAATAGCGAAGAGTCGTTAAAAATATTTAGAAAGATATTGGAAAAAAAACCAAAAGAATTACAAAATATTGCGCTTGAATTAAGAAGAGCAGAAAGGGAAAAATACGGAGATGCTTACCTCAAATTAGGTTTGGGAGAATTTTTGCTTAAAGATAAGCATTTTACAGAAGGAGTTTCCAAATTACGTGAAGCTGTAAACACGAATCCAAAATTACAAGAAGAAGTAATTTCAATTCTGTCCCTTTATGGTAAGAAATCTAAAGATATTATTGAGTATTTGAGTGAATTATTGATTGAATCAGGAAAAGAGGAAAAAGCACTGGATCTTATTGAAGAGTTCGAGGTGGATGATGCTATAAAAAAATATCAGACAATGGTTAAAAAAGAGACTGAGAACCCAACAATTCATAAGCAATTAGCAGAGGCGTATATAAAGAAAGAGAGATACGCCGAAGGATTAAGAGAATTTCTCGCTGCCGTTTCAATTGCAGCCGATGAAGAGATAGGTAAGAGGGTAAAAGAACTGGAAGAGAAACTTCCTCCGGGAGTAGATAATTTTCTTAATATGGCTAGTGTTTATAGCGTGCTCGGATGGAAAGAAGAAGCCATTGCTCTTTTGGAGAAAGCTTTTGTACAATCTCCGTCAGCATCATCCACATTACTTGAAAATTTAAATCAGCTGTTTGAAGGAAAGGAACTGCCTTCGACGGGTTTAATCTTAAAGGCAAGATTGCTCTCAAGAGAAGGAGATACAGAGGCAGCCCTTCAAATTTATAAGGAAATGTCCCTGGATCCCGAAAAAACAGAACAGATCAAAGAAGAGCTTCAAAAATTTAAGAAAGAAAATCCGGTAAGCACAGAAGGAGAAATTATTTCTTTAATGCTCCAGATTCCTGATAAGCCCGAAGAGATTGCCGAAAAGGTCAACCTGATAATTTCAGAGTCAGCCGACTATATACCCATTATGCTTACCGAATTTGACAAAAGAGTAAAATCAAAGCCTGAATTCACCGAGCAATTTCTTAAATTTTATAAGAATCTGGACAGACAGGAGTTTCCTCCTTTTACATATCCGTTCGCCTTAGCTGAGTTATACCGTATGTCGCAAGAGTTCGAGAAAGCGGAAAACAGTTATAAGGAAGCTATAGACGAAGATCCGGAAAGGTTTAAATTTATTTTGACTTATCTGCAGGGGTATCGTGATGAACCAAGGATAAGAAAACTGATTTCTTCTTTATATTTTCATAAAGGTGAATTTGAAAAAGGATGTCGAGAGATTGAGAACGCTGCCAGAGAATTTAAAGATTATGTAGGAGAGATAACTACATTTTTAATAAATGAGGTCAAAAAAAGAAAGGACAACGAAGCAATCTCCAGAGTGCTTACAAAAATTTTAATTCAAAACGATTTCTATGAGGAAGCTATTAAATGGGGATCACAGGTTTTAGCGGCATTAGAGTTAGAAGACCAACCGGAATTAATGCTCTCCCTTGCTAAAGCAAATGCAAAAGTTGGGAATTTGTCGAATGCGGCAGGTCTTATAAGAAGAGCGATAGGATTGGATATTTCCCTTTCGGAAAAAGCAATAGAAGTCTTAGAAGAGATAAGAGCCGAAGGAAAGACTGAGTATGAGACACTTATGACGCTCTACCGATTATATAGAGAAGCAGGCAATATTGATAAAGCAGTTCTATGTTTAGAAGAAACTCTTTCCGGGAAGCCAACAATGAGCGATGTAATGTTAGAGGAAAGTAAAAAGCTAGTCGATCTTGCTCCAATTCATGCTGCGCTTAGAGTTTTTTACGGGAAAGTAAAACTTCTAAAGGGAGACCTGTCAGGGATTGACGAAATAGAAAAAGGAATACGTTTTGATCCTAAACTTAAGAGTTCTGCAGTTGAGGCTCTGGAAAAATTTGAAGATCCCAATGTTGAAAAGAGCATAGTTTTCTTAAGAGCTGGTATTGAGAAAGATTTGGGACATGTAGAGAAGTCTTTAAAATATTTTATTGAAGCTTATTGGGCAAATGAAGAAAAAAGAGACACAGCTTTTGAAGAGATAGGGAACGCATTTCCGAAAGTAGAACTTTCAACAGAGTTAGTCGGAAATTTATTGAAAATTTACGCAAAGGAAGAGCGCAATGCACCTCTTGTTGATATAATAGAAGAATTTTTTGATGGAACAGAGGAAAAAGGAAAATATTTATTAACTGAAATCAAAAGTTTGTTTAAGGAAAATCTTCCCTTGCCAATCAGGATTTCGATTGCTAAGATTCGTTATCAAGTGGGAGATAAAAAGAGAAGTAAGGATGAAATGGGGGAATTACTTAATGAATTTCCGGAAGTTGCCGAGAAACTAAAGGAGTTTATTGCGCCGGATGATGAGGAGATGATTTCTTTGCTTGTTAGAATTAGTCTCGGGCTTTCGGATTGGGACAGGGCAATTGAACATATAAAGGATTTAAGCATAAAAGAACAAGTGCCTTTTTATGAGCAGTTACTCGATAAAAATTCGGACAACGAAGAAATTGTCAAGGAAGGAGCCTATCTTTACTTTGTTGCCGGCGATATGGAGAAGGCAGAGTTATATTTGAAAAAAATAGGAGAGCCGAGCGACAAGGAAAAAGTTCTGTTATGGTTTCTCGGCAAAAATGTTAAAGTTAGTATAAAGGAAATACAAGAAGTAAGAAAAGAAGTACTGCTTGATAGGCTTAAAATGACAGATTCTCCGGAGGAAAAAGTATATTTATACATAAAATTAAAAGACTTTGAGAATGCTTTTGAAGAAATTGAAAAAGTAGATAAAGAAAAGAGGGAGGTCCTTTTAAGTCTTATAGAAGCTGAACTGGGAGATTATTGGGGTGCTTATAGGCGCCTATCCCACTTGAAAAACAAAGAAGCTTTTCTGGAAAGGAGAGCTCTTCTTGCTTTTTACAGCGGGAATGCGGAACTTTCTTTGAGTCTCCTTTCAAAAACAGAAATGGATCCGGTAAAGAAGAATTTGTATATTTCTAAAATGTTAAGTGAAGCAACGGATTCATATAAAAAGATAAGGCCTCTTATAAGGAGGTGATATTTTATGAAAGAAGGGAAAAATCCAGATATGGAAAAAATGTTGAACAGAGAAAAGAAGAAAAAAGAAGGAAAGAAAATGGAGCAGACAAATAGGCCCGGACAAAAGAACAAAAAGAAAGAAAGTTCTCCTGCTGAAGCAGCTACGCGTAGAAGTGAAATAAGCGATATACTAAGAACAATCAACAAAACTCAACATAACGATCACTATGAATTGAGGGCTTTACTTGATACAAAGCTGGAATATCTTTTTTCGCTTGATAAAAAACTTGAAAGGCTTTCTTCTCTTGATGCAAAACTGGAACGTCTTTCCTCTATTGTTGAAAATTCCTCAAAGGATTTGGATAGTAAACTTGAGGAGGAATTTGTTTCTCTGAAAGGGTCCCTCCAATCCGGAATGGAGAATGTGTCGGATAACATCAAGAGCAGCCCGGATAAGTTAGTGGAAAAGTTAGACGAACTTCAGAAAGCGTTGATGGATAAAGCGAGTTTATCTTTAGATGTTGTGAGCAACGATTTGACACATATTGGTGAAGTTTTCGAAAAACTTGAGGGGTCCTTTAAAGAAGAGATTAATGCCTTAAGAGAGACACTGCAGAAAGTTTTTGAGGAAATGTATACGCAATTTAAGGAGTCTTCAAAAGGATTAAAGGACTTATCCTCTTTAATGGAGAACTATGTGGGGGAGTTTAAAGAGGAGAGAGAAAAATTTGATAATAGAATGAGAAAAGAGGAAGCCCGCAGGTTAAACGATATGGCTGTCAGGAATTTTTATGGAGGAAAAGTAGATGTTGCGATCCGTCAATTAAAAGAAGCTGTTCTTTTGGATGACGCATCTGCTGAAATATTAACAAATCTCGCTGTTGCTCTTTCAAGCAAAGGAAAACAAAAAGATGCCCGAAAGATATTCGAGAGAGTTTTAAAGGATAATCCCGATATGCTTGAAGCTGAGGTTGGTTTGGGATTAATTATGTTCGACAGAGGCAACATAGATGAGGCGATTGAAATTTTTAAAGAAGCAAGCAAAAAGAGTGAATCAGAGGCTTTTATTTATGCAGACCTGGGATATGCTTATGAGCAAAAGGAAATGATAGATAAAGCTGTTTCAAATTGGGAGAAAGCGCTTCAGATTGATCCTACATTACAAGATGTAGGAGAGAAGCTAAAATTATATAAGAATAAGGAGGCTTGATGGAACAAAATAAATCTCCTTTTGAGGAAATTTTTAAAAGAGAAGAGGGTCGAAAGAAGAAAGAAAAAAAGGAAGAGGGTATATTGGATGCGCTTGACCACGAAGAAAAAAGCCTTTTTGAGGAATCTTCTGATGGGGAGCCTCTTTCTCTGGAGGGGAAGGATGGAAAAGAGGGGGGTCTTTCCAAAGAGGACCGTTATCGAAAGCTTTTAAACAACCTTGTTGAAAAGAGATATTTTGAAGAAGCTATAGGTCTTATTGGCGAAATGAAAAAGGAATTTAGCCAATAATATTTTTTCAAAAGGAATTAGTTCAGAAAGAATGTAATAGTCGGATTGCACCCATCGCTCGATAGGTTTTGTAGATGCTAGAAATATCAGAGAAAAAAACAATATTTGTAATATCAGATACTCACTTCCATGATTGGTCTAAAGAAGAAGAGATGGAATCGTTTCTTTCGTTTCTTGAAATGGTCAGAGAAGAAGGAAATGAATTATTTTTACTCGGAGATATTTTCGATTTTTATTTTGAATATAAATCTTTTATCCCGAAGAGTTTTTTTAAAATATTTTTTGGGCTACAAAAGATTATAGAAGAAGATATTAGCATACACTACTGGGTTGGTAATCATGATTTCTGGATAGGGGATTTTTTTGAAGGGCTTGGTGTTATTAAGCACCTTGGACCTGAAATAAT
This sequence comes from uncultured bacterium, assembly GCA_964474855.1. Lineage (GTDB taxonomy): Bacteria > Hydrothermota > UBA3072 > UBA3072 > UBA3072 > JAFGHJ01. Next base: position 4,979 of record CAYYUB010000032.1, on the reverse strand, counting down.
AAAAGTTGGGAAAAAGAAAATATTGGTACAACACGGAGATGAAATAGACACAAATTTTATGGTAAAAACCTGTTTGACTAATAAATTTTCGAGATTACTTTTTTCTTTAATCCATCCCGAGCTTGGTCTTCTTATTGCCAAAGCCGTATCCAGGTTTTCGCAAACGAATTCCAGAGAGATGAAATTGAGGGATAATAGCTTTGAAAATTATGCAGAGAAAGAGTTTTCGCAAGGTGTAGATGCGGTTATAATGGGACACTTTCATAAGCCGTATTTTTACAAGAAGAAGAATAAAACTCTAACCGTGTTTGGTGACTGGGAGCACTGTCGGTCCTATGGGGTAATTCTGAATGGCAATATATCCGTTATGCGGTTTACCCAATCTCCTAAGTGATAAACACTGTATTTAAAGATAATATCCAGAATTTCTTTTTTCTCTTTCTTTTCCGTTTCTTCCCACGCTTGCAATCTTCCCTTTTGTAGCGCTTTGATTGCTTTTTCTGAAGAAACAAAAGATATAGCGTTCCCGGTTGCGCAGTTTTTGCATTTTGTTCCGCCTGCTTCAATGTCGAAATACGCTGCTATCTTTGAACCGCAGATTGTACATTTGTTCATTTGGGGGGATATGCCCTGAAGTTTAAAGAGGGAAAGGAAGAAGTAAACAAAAACTTCCTCTTTAAAGCCCCTATCGAGGAAACTGAGAGCTCTTTTTTCCAATCCAAAAAGACCGTCCATCGGAGAAGGGATTTTTCTTCCTATCCATATCAAGCTCCAGCCTATATTCAGTCGGTATAAATCGTTTTTTAAGGATTGGTGCGGTTCTTTGATATTTGCTTCTTTTAATGTTCCTAAATTTTTGCCGGGTTTTATGTAATATACAAGCTGAGTTAAATTTAATGGTTCTATATTGCCGGCAAATTGTGATTTTGTTCGCCTGGCACCCTTTGCAATCAAAGAAAGACGCTCGGAATCGGAAGATAATATATGAATTATTTTACTTGAATTTCGAAAATCGTAACTTTTGAGAATTATGGCGTCTTGTTTTTTTAACATATCCCTTAGCAGATGCGAGGTAGTTGGTCTCCGACCAAACGATCGATAATTCTTTTCCCTCCGATAATTGTTTCAAGCACAACCCTTCTCATATTTTCCTCAGAGATTTCTCCTATTATAGAAGATTCTTTTCCCAGGGGATGTTTTTGCATATTTGTAAGAATAGCGGAAGCTTTATCTTTTGCGACTACAGCAACGACTTTACCTTCGTTTGCTATGTAAAGAGGATCGAGACCCAGAATTTCCGAGAAAGAAGATACATTATCATGTATGGGCAGGGTTTCTTCTTTTATCTGGATGCCAAACCCTGACTGCTCCGCTATTTCACATAAAACAGTAGCAACCCCGCCTCTTGTTGGATCCCGCATAAATTTTATGCCGCCCGCGGATAACATGGTTTCTATTAAATCCCACAGGGGAGAGCAGTCGCTTTTTATATTTGTTTTAAAATTTTCTCTTTCACTCATTACGGCTAAACCGTGCGCTCCAATCTCACCATTTATAAGGATTTTGTCTCCAATTTGTATATTGTTTTTGGAAAGAACAATATTTTTTTGTAAAATGCCGATTCCCGCGGTATTTATAAATATTTTATCCGCGTTTCCCTTCTCGACAACTTTTGTATCCCCTGTAACTATTTGTACATTTGCTTTTTTGCTTGCTTTTTCCATAGAGGTTGTGATTTTATCTAATATATCCATATCGAGCCCTTCTTCTATTATCAGGGAGCATGAAATGTAAAGAGGTTTCGCGCCCATTACCGAGAGATCGTTTACTGTTCCGTTTACAGCGAGACTTCCTATATCTCCGCCCGGAAAAAAAACAGGATTTATAACATAAGAATCCGTCGTAAAGCATAATTGTTTATTTCCCGAAGGAGGTAGCCCCGCGGAGTCGGTAAGTTTGTTAAGAACCGGATTGTCGAATTTGTCTATCATCATTTCTTTTATGAGAGTACTCATAGCTACACCGCCGCTTCCATGCGAAAGCAATATTTTTTTGTTTTTTATGTTTTTCTTTTTCATTATTTTTTAAATTTATAATACGCGGAGCAGGTACCTTCCGATGATACCATACATGGACCGACTGGGTTTTCGGGACTACAGGTTTTAGCAAATAAGGTGCAATCGTAAGGCCTCTTAGTCCCGCATAGCACTTCTCCGCATAAACATTCCGGGTGTTCTTTTGTTTTCTCTATTTCGCACTCTATGTTTTTCTCTGCGTCGAATTTTGTATAAGCTTTTTTTATGGATAACCCTGATTTTGAAAGTAACCCGAGTCCTCTCCAGGGAGAATCTTTTACATCGAAAACTTTGTCTATCAGTGCAAGCGCTTTTTCGTTACCCTCTCTACGTACGACTCTTTTATATTGATTTTCTACAGAGGGTTTTTTCTTGACGGTTATTTGTTTTATTAACATTTCTATTCCTTCTAAAAGGTCGATTGGTTCAAAGCCTATTATAACACAAGGAATACCGAAATTTTCTACGATAGGAAAATAAGGTTTTTCTCCGATTATTGCACTGACATGTCCGGGACAGATAAAACCGTCTATTTTAATTTCTTTGCTTTCCAAAAGTGCCGTCATTGCGGGGGGAATTAGTTTATGACCCGAAAGAACGAAAAAATTGCTGATATTTTCTTCAGCTGCCGAAAGGATTGTTGAGGCAACCAGAGGAGCTGTGGTTTCAAAACCGACGCCGAGAAAAACAATTTTTTTGCCGGGATTATTTTTAGCGATTTCTAAACTTTCAAGAGGAGAGTAAATTATTCTCACCGTACCCCCTGAAGCTTTTTCTTTTTCTAAAGAGGAGGTCGACCCCGGGACTTTAATCATATCTCCGAAAGTTGTTATTATCGTATCCCCCAGGCGACTATAAGCTATTGCCGTATCGATATATTTATTCGGGGTAACGCATACAGGACAACCCGGACCCGAAAGATGTTCTATTTCTTTAGAAAGAAGACTCATAATGCCGGAATGGAAAATCGAATGTGTATGCGTTCCACAAACTTCCATAAGTGAGATTTTTCCTTTATATCCTTTCAGTAAATCATTTATTCTATTCGCTATTTTATGGGATAAATCTTTGTTTCTGTATTCTATTATATATTTCATTGTTTTTGAAGGGTTGCTATTTCTTCCCAGATTGCGAGTGTTTTATTTGCTTCCTCTTCATTTAGTTTTTCTATGGCAAAACCGGCGTGTATTATCAGATAATCTCCTATTTCAACATTGTTGAGAAGGTTTAAACTAATTTCTTTTTTTACTCCCGATAATTCTACTACGCCTTTATTTCCTTCGATGCTAATGAGCTTCATCGGTATTGCGAGACACATTAAAATTCTCCTTTTAGAGGTAAGTTAACTTCATTTATATTAAAATCAAGGTTGAGTGGAATCTAACTCTTCCCTCGTTTTTTAACCACATAGGGCACAGATAATGCTGTTATTGAAATCTAAGCTCCGTTAAGAATGAGTTACACTTGTGTAAATTTTATAGATGCCAAGAACAATTAAGAAGATTACTATACCTTTAAAACTTTCTATAATTCCACCGGAGTGGAATTCTGCTTCAGGCATTAATACGAACCAGTTTATCAAACAGATAAAAATGAATGTCATAGAGATTGATCTTGTCAAAAGTGTATAAGTCGCTAAAAACAAACCGATAATCGTTGTTATTATTACCTCTTCAATCATTATATTTAAACCATGAAGTGAATCAATAGCTACAAAATGATATAACCCAAATGATAGAGAAGCTAGAGTTATTGGTATTACAAATGATTTCCATCCTGTTTTATAATACTCCCTTAGCCCATGTAGTATAAAACCAAAATAGAGAAGGGTATATGAAAGCATTGTTACGAATAAAATTGGAATTAACTGAAAAAGATAGGTGAATGAGGATGAATGTTTTACGACCTCATCTAATCCTCCTGAACCAACGGCACAAAAGATTGAAAAACCAAGCATGAAAAGAGATAACAGTACAAATTTAACAGAAAATTTCTTTTGGAATAAAGGTAAAACAATATTTCTCTTCTTTATCAAATGATACGGAAACAGGACACCGAAGATAGAAACGGCCATATAATAGACTATCTCCCCTATTCCATGGGTAGCTGGGGACATCATCAAATAATTCGCAAACAAAATTGTGGCACAAAAAAAGATGTAAGCTAAAAGTATGTCTTTAAAGATTTTTTTGTTAGATTGCTTGGTTGTTTTGTTAATTGTTTCCATCTTTACGTCCTTAATTAGAAGTGGTACTCATTTTTTTCTTGCAGTTGTATAATAATTAGGTGGATAGGCATAGTTCTTTGCTGTTTTGTTCCAGAAATTCCCGAGATTTCTCATTTTGTTTCCCATTAAGCTCTTTTTCTAAATTATTTTAATAGGATTTTTTGTTTTTGTCAACCTTTACCAATCCTTGACAAACAAATGAGAGGGTATATATTCCAGGAGTATTAAGATAAACTTTTAAGGAGATGCAAAATGTCTGATGGTTTAAAAAATTGGTTTAAAGAAAAAGAAGAATACAGGTTTAAAAGTAAAAACATTTCGGATGACGTACTATCTAAATTAGTAGAAACAGCAAGACTTTGTAGGGGAGATATTGTTAAGATGACAACAGTTGCAGGGTCGGGTCACCCGGGGGGTTCGATGTCTTCTATCGATATTTATACGACTGTTTACAGTCTTGCCGGCATGCCGAATGATGAAATAGTTGTAAGTCACGGACATACTTCTCCTGGAGTATATTCGATACTCGGCAGGCTTGGAATACTTGATACGGAAGAAATTATAGCTTTTTTCAGGCATATATCCGGTCCTTATGAAGGACATGTAGAGTCTCATCTTCCCGGAATAGTATGGTCTACGGGTAATCTGGGACAGGGTCTTTCCGCAGCCTGCGGTTT
>CAYYUB010000031.1:0-14478 GCA_964474855.1 uncultured bacterium | reverse complement strand
TGAAATAGAAGCTGTTCCTCTTATCTCAGACGTGACTCAATATCTCAACTTACAGGCCGGGATAGATGGCTGGAGTGTTAGAGGTGGTGGTATAGATCAGACTAAACTGATGGCTGATGGATTATTGCTTGTTGACCAGAGAGCAAATGAACCTATACTGATGCCTAACTTAAGCGAAATAAAAGAGCTCAGTTTAATAAAAGGGGGATTTAACGCGGAATATTCAAATGTTCGTTCGGGAGTTATAAATGTGATTACCAGAGAAGGTTCTGCCAAAAGATATGAAGGTTCTTTTGAGTTCAGATATACTCCGGGTTATCAAAAACATAGTGGTCAGTCGATATTTGACCCTGAAAATTACAATAACGCGGTGTTTTTCTGGAACAAACTGGATACGGGCTTTTCGAATATTGTGACGGATACATTAGATAATGTTATTTCTCAAGATACTGTTATTAAATATGACAGTATATGCTGGAAAGGTACTGGTAGTGTATGGGGAGACGATGACAGCCCGTTTTATGATACAATTAAGGCAAAATCATATCCGAGTTTCCGAGGATGGATACGGGAGGCAAGAGATGACGATGAAATCACTCCTGAAGAATATCGGGATATGTTAATCTGGCTGCGTCGTATTGATACTGAAGGAGATACTTCTTTGCCCAGTTGGGATGAACTTATGCCGGATTCAGCATATGCTCCGATTTATGAAATTACGGAAGAAGGCGACACTACAGTAGTGGGATACAATAAGTTTGCTTGGGAACCAAGAGAAGGGGAAGAATGGCCAGGTAAATACGGCGATAAGCCGGATTGGACATTGGACGCCGGCTTTGGAGGTCCCATTCCAGTTATTGGCGCGTATCTGGGTAATATGAGCTTTTATGCTTCTTACAGAGACCACAATGATGCCTTTGCGCTTTCCGACAGTAGGGATTATTATAGGGAACGCATGACAAGTTTAAAACTGACCTCACGTTTTGGGAATATTAAGCTGAATTTAAGGGGCGCTTACTCGATTATAAATTCCCTTTCTCCGTGGGCGGCAGGGTATCAAATGGGTAATGCAAATTATTTTTACGGGTATAACGGACAGGCTTACTTAAGAAGTGGAATGGATATAATAGACCCCACCGGGGAGTGGAATGGAATAAATCACGGGAGTGATAAGTTGGGAAATCTGTATAGAGCAAATGCGTTATCTCCGTTAGATGTTACTTCCAAAATGTACGGTCTTACACTACAGCACGCCTTGAGTGAGAATACTTTTTATGATGTGAAACTCACCTATTTACGCACAGATAATGATGCTAGATTTTATTATGATGTGCCTCGTCGTATAATGGGAGATACAGTGGTGAGATGGTTTGGAGATATGGTGATAGGTGGAGGAGATTATGCGGTTGATAATATACCGTATGGATTTGCTGTTCCTGTTGAGGAAGATGCCGTAATTACGGATATAGGTGGTTCGAATTATGGATCCACTCATCAACTTGGAACCTGGAATACTTCATGGTCAGAGACCTACAATGCGAGTTTTAATATGACTTCACAGTTGGATAAGTATAATCAGCTAAAATTCGGTTTTTCGTTTCAGTACGATAGACTGAATGAATATTGGATTGCTACTGACGGTTGGACCTGGCCGCCGGATACCGTAGATCCAACTGAGTATTCCGGTCAACAGTATATATATACCAACTACGATGCATTACCGATTCTCGCAGGTGGCTATATTCAGGACAAGATTGAATTCGAAGGAATGTTTGCCAATTTTGGTTTGAGGTTCGATTACTCGGATCCAAATACCGAGTGGCCAGCGACTGAAGATAGATATTCGTTGTTTTATTCCGCGTACATGAAAGATTCATTGATGGCTCAGATGCCTATGGAGGATGCAAGTGCGGCCTTTAAGTTGAGTCCCCGTCTCGGGATTTCATTTCCTATATTGGAGAGGAGTAAGTTGTTCTTCAATTACGGACATTTTTACTCTCTGCCGGCAAACGCATATAGGTATAAGATTATCTGGGGCGATTATAGAACTTCGATTATTTTCCTGGGTAATCCGTCTTTAGATATGGAGAGGACAATTTCTTATGAGGTGGGTTTTGAAAGCAGTATAGCCAACACTTACCTTGCAAGGGTTGCCGGTTATTATAAGGATACCGATAATGAATATGCTAATGTTACCTACACTGATTATTACGGGGATGTTAATTATATCACGGTTGAAAATACAGGGTATGGTGATACAAGGGGTTTTGAATTTGAGTTCAGAAAAGTTCATGGAAGGTTTTTTACTTTTTGGCTGAATTACGATTACAGAGTTGAGACTTCAGGGCAGATCGGAAGAGATGCTTACTATGAGGACCTGGTATTGAATCAAACTGAAGGTAGAGTAATGCCCGAAGAGGAAGATCCTCTTCCTCGACCAGTTTTTAGAGCCCAGGTTACATTAAAATCGCCCCAGGATTGGGGAATATTTTTAGGAGGTTATAATCTTTCATTTTTGTACAGCTGGAGAGCAGGCTATTATGATACGTATATGGGCGATTACGGAGAAGAATCGAGAAATGAATTGCGAAACAATATCCGGTGGCAGGACGAACGTAATGTGGATATAAGCCTAAGAAAGAGTTTTGTAGTTGGTGGCGCTCCGATTAGTTTGTTCTTTGATGTGCACAATGTTTTTGATTGGGGGACTTTATCTTCTCAGGGCTTCAGTGACGGCTTTGACCGAAACGATTATATACGTTCCCTGCATCTTGAGGCATTTAATGAAGGACTGTGGTTAGACGATCCTTATAGAAACGGTCCGGCGGAAGGAGAAGAACCGGATCACATCGGAGATTTACGAAGTGAAGAGAAACCATATATAGATAATCCGGACAGAGAATACCTTTGGTACCTCAACCCGAGATACGTGCAGTTTGGGATAAGGTTCTCTTTTTAGTACGAGGAAAGGAGGTTATTGAAAATGAGACAAAAGAAATTATTAATATTACTGCTGACTTTATTTTTAGTGAGTACTGCTCACGCCCAGCTTTTTAAAACCATCGATGTGGGAAAACTGCAAGCCTATGTATATGATCATGGTTGTATGAGTGAAGATGTTAGGAATTGTGGTAATGTTTATTACTTTAGAGGCAGTTATGTTACCAGGGATGACATCGTCTACGATAATTTCGAATGGCCGGGAGGGCTTCTTAAGAATGCCGGATTGCTTTTTGGGGCTAGAAACTGGACAGATACCACCGGGTATACCTGGGATGCTTATATTACTGGACACGCCGCTCGTAAACGAGGCAATATAAATTATCAATTTGCTGTTCCGGATGAAGAGGGTTATTATATACGCAGGTATATGAGATATCCTCTTCCGCAGATAATTGTGGATGGAATGCATTTGGAAGCTCCGTTCCCAATGTCCGGAGACGAGGTGGCGCCCGAAAAAATATGGGGAACTGCCGATGTAATGGTTGAATCCAACGTTAGGCTATCGATGGGTCTGGATGTCAAACAAAGAGTGTTAGCCTGGAGTCAGCCAGGGCATGATGATTATATTATATGGGATTGGACATTTGTAAATACTGGTAATGTAGATAGGGATCTGGAAATCGAACTTCCCGGGCAGACATTAAGTGATATTTATATTACCAGAGTTATAGAGGCTATGATAAACGGTACTGGGGACAATAAAGTAATGGATACCTGGGCGGGAACAACAGAAGACCAGGATACGAGACTTTCCTATCCTCAGGATGATGATTCTCTTCGGATTAATTATGTTACTCCTCTTAGAGCAAAAGGTGCGGGTTATGATAGTTATGGTAAAAAACCCGGTACAGCGAGGACTCTTATGGACGGAGCCCGTTTTGGTGGCTCGGCGGTTTTATTTGCCCCTAAATCATGCGATGTTCCGCAGAGCCATCCTATTTCGGATGTTTCCGCGAGTAATGACCCTGCCCAGCCAAGTATGCATACAAGTGTGTTGGGGAATCCCAGCTTTATTATATGGGATTTTCCGGGAATGGACAGCGCTGGTTATCTAAATGCTTATGAGACCATGGTGATGGGAGTATTTGGCATCGATTCGACAAGCCCTAATTTTCAAGATGCTTATTATATGGATAGTGTTTATAATGTTTACGATACTACCGCCAGCGGCGCGAAGACCCATTATGAACAGCCTCTGGATAGATGGGGAGAGTTGGACCCATCCAGGGGATGGATCTATATGACAGATATTCCTGAGAGTTCCGACTATCGCAGATTTGATCAGCAGTGTCATTTTTCTATAGGCCCTTACCAGATGGAATTCGGGGATACTCTGAGGTATGTATATGCTTATGTGGGAGGTGCCATAAGCAGGAAGACTTCATACCTCCTGGGAGATGCGTGGAATAATGGTCAGGCCGCTTCTTACAGCTGGCTGGCAGAATTAGATTCGGCTCAAATGGTAGATGAATTGAGCAGGAGAGATCCGATATTCAATTTATATTATGATACGGATCCGGGAATAGATCCTTTACCTTCATTTAATGATATAGCTAAGGATTTAATGGTGGCGACCGGCAAAGATTCTCTTTTCAACAACGGTATGAACGCGCAAAGAAACTTTAATATGAATTACAATATACCCGCTTCTCCTGCGCCTCCTTCGGTTTTTGCGGTTAACTCGAGGTCTAATATGATAGAGTTATCGTGGAATTATGAGACCACTCCTACTCCAACCAATCTTGCAGGATTTAAAATCTACAGAGCGGGAAGTGCCTTTACATTTGAGAAAGAAGGAGAAACAATTAGAGGGGATTGGCAGTTTGTTGACTCTGTTGGTCCGGATGTAAGACTTTATGAGGATACCGAAGGCATTACAGCAGGTTTCGATTATTTCTATTCGTTAACAGCCGTTAGCGACCAAGGAGTTGAGAGCGGAATGTTTTTAACACAGACAACTCAAGCGGCAAGACTGACATCTGAGCCGGAAAGTAATCTTGATTCTGTGAGGGTCGTACCCAATCCTCTAAACATCAATGCTACGGAATCATCAGGAGGGATTTATGGAGACGATGAGAGTAAGCTAACCTTTGTCAATTTGCCTGGTAATTGTACAATCAGGATTTTGACTGAATCGGGATATCTGGTTACAACTATAGAGCATAATAGCGGTGCTGGAATTGCTCAATGGCATGATGGTCAAAGATATCTTGTTACGGATTCCGATCAAAGACCGGTGAGTGGTATTTACATTGCACATATAGTGGATAACGTAACTGGCGAAAGCGTTTCCCGCAAGTTTGTAATAGTAAGATAAGGGGGAGGAAAGATGAAGAAATTTATTGCTTTTATAACTCTATTAATATTTGTTTTTTCGGTTGTTGCCCATGCATCTGACAAGGTTGCTCAGACAGGTTGCGGATTTTTGGATGTTGCCGCGGGAGCTCGAGCCTGCGGAATGGGAGAAGCTTTTACTGTATTGGGGCAGGATGCTTCAGCTCTCTTCTATAACCCTTCAGGTATAGGAGAAATCGATGCCAATTTTGATTTATCAGTTGGTGGAACGCAGTGGATCGCCGATATTAATTATCTTTATCTGGCTGGAGTCTTAAATGCCGGGGTCTGGGGAAATTTCGGTTTTAGCATTATATATCCTGATTATGGGGATTTTTACGGTACTCGGGTGGCTGAAGATACTGAATCAGGATATAAAGATATAGGTCTGCTGGATGTATCAGCGTTTTGTGCAGGCGTTGCTTATGCCAGAGAGTTCACCGATAAGTTTACGATCGGGGGTCAGGTTAAATACGTTACTCAACAACTGGGGGCGAATGTGGTTGAGGAAGGTGGGGAACTCGTGACAAACGAGATTTCCACTTTGTCTTACGACTTCGGTCTTCTTTTTTATCCCGGTTTTGAAAGTTTCGCATTTGGTATGTCCGTCAGAAATTTCTCTCCCAGGGTAACTTACGAACGAATTGGGTTTGAATTACCTCTGACCTTTGCGCTTGGTGTGGGTATGGATATTCTGGATCTCTTTGGAGAGTATCCTGATTTGTCTCTTAATGTGGGACTGGAGGGTTTGCACCCTCGTGACTGGGAGGAACAGTATCATGTAGGAGGGGAATTGGCATACAAGAATATGATTTTCTTCCGGGCAGGATATAAATTCAACTATTACGCGGAAGGTTTAAACGCTGGGGTTGGATTTAATTTAGGAGGAGCGAAGATTGATTATGCTTATAGTGAGTACGATTTGACGGGATATGATATGATCAATCGAGTCTCTGTCGGATTTTCATTTTAGAAGAAACCGGACTCTGCGGGTTGAGGAAGTAAATATTGCGTTGGAGGGGGTTGTCGGCGCTCTATATAGTTAGTAGGAAGTAGGTTAAAGATAAACGAGTCATGGTAATTTGCTATGGCTCGTTTTTTATGAGTAATAGTAACGGAGCTTGATATTGTGACATTAGTTTATATGATACTTATAATATTCTAAAAGCGAGGGTAAAATTCAAATTTGTATTGAATTTATGGGTTCTCGAGGTAAAATTCTTCCGGGGGTATTAAGCAGGTTATAATCGATGGTTTTTATGAAGAACAAAGACGGGTTATGGATGTTTTTTTCTTTTTGAAATTAATTGAGCTCTTGACATTTTAAAAATATTAAATTATAATATGAAGAGAAAACCTTTATTGATTTATTTTAGCTATAAGAGAATCATCCAACTCAAAATAAACTAAAGGAGGTTGAGGATGAGGAAATTATTTAGTTTGACAGTTGTGTTGCTTATGCTTCTTTCTCTCCCAGCATTCGCCTTTGTGTCTGATTTTGAAGGCGAAGGAGATACTGTGGAAATTCATACGCGTTGGACGAGTGTAGATTTTTGGTTTGTGGACGGATGGTTTGCAAGAGTTGATATCAGCGATTATTTACCTATCGAGGTTATTAATGCGTCTAGTACTGTCTATGAGGGTACGTATGCGTTGGGCGTAATATTATATGATACTGCCACTTCCGATCCGGGCGCAGATAAGTGGGATTTTAACAGCCGTCCTGGCGAAGGTGGTAGGAATCATTTTTATCATGTAGAAGGTACGGATACAATCAACGATGTAGTCGAGGGAGATACAATCAGGTTTCATCTTTGGATTCCGCCGAAATATGAAATCGATACACAACTCGTGTATAGATCTTATTCGCAGTATATTGAATGGGGTATCTGGGATGCCGACTCTATTGGTATAGATAGCATTTATGATAATGAAGGATTAGTTGATGGCGGATGGAGGGCGTTTGATGTAGTACTTCCTGATACTGTTGGCGGAACTGATATTCTAGCAGTGGGGATCCAGTTCGAATTTCCTGATACAGTCAATCCCGGTGATACAATTTATGTTGATTACATAACAAGTGAAGGAAGTTCTGGGATCAATATTCTACCGGAGGATGCAAGTATACTTTCTCTTCCCTCATCGTCCATTAATAATTTGAGGTATGAGATCAACTCTGCCGCACTGGTTCATATTGCTGTTTATAATAGCTTGGGGCAGAAAGTTAAGGAAATTGTTCCGGGATTTCAGGCGGCAAACGCTTATTCCTTGAATATTGATTTAGCCCCTGGTATATATCTATACAAAGTTACAGCAGGGAAAAACGGGAAATGTAGTAAGTTATTAATGCTTAAGTAAATTAGAATAATCTATAGCAAATTGATTTGAGTTGGATGGTTTTCTTTTAAAAAAAATATAAAGTGAAGGCAGTTTTTCTTAAAGAATATTTATTCTTTTTACACCACGAGGAGTTGGGATTTAGAAACTTCAGTCATCCGTCTGCGGTCATCGGTCGGTCTTAACCCTAAAACCCAACCCCTAAGAGCTAATTCCCATTGACAAAGATTACTAAAACATTAGAATACTCATAGATTCTGTGATGTTATATATTATATCGTTGGTAAGCTATTAAACAATATAGGAGGTATTTTATGAAGGTATTTAGAAGCGCGTTTATCATGTTTTTTATTGTTTTGACAATAATGGTAAGCACAGGATGCGGCGGCGGTGAGAAAGTGGAAGGTGAAATTAACTTAAAATTAGGGCATGCTCTCGATATCAATCATCCCGTACATAAGGCAATGGAATTCTGGGCTGATACGCTTAAAAAAGCGACTGATGGACGTATAATAATAAAAATATATCCTGGTGGTCAGCTCGGAGCGGAAAAAGAACTTGTTGAACAGCTTCAAATGGGAACACTTGACCTTACAAAGGTCTCATCAGCAGGTCTGGAAGCTTTTGTCCCTCAGATGAAAGTGCTTGGAATGCCATATCTTTTTAGCAGTAAAGAACATAAATGGAAAGTTCTTAACTCTGCTGTTGGTGAGGAATTGTTGGCTGCGGGTTCGGATAGAGGTCTTGTGGGGATTGGTTTCTATGAAGCAGGGGAGAGGAGTTTTTATACTAAGAATGGTCCCATTAAAACTCCTGCCGATCTTAAAAATTTAAAAATAAGAGTGATAAAAAGTCCTATGGCTATAAATTTATTGAAAACTCTTGGCGCTTCTCCCACGCCGATTAGTTGGGGTGAATTGTATACTGCTCTGCAGCAGGGAACTGTGGATGGAGCTGAGAACAATCCGCCTTCTTTTGTTTCCGCAAGACATTACGAAGTTTGCAAATACTATTCTCTGGATAAGCATACCTCACCCATGGATGTTGTGCTTGCGGGCAAAAAAGCATGGGATAAATTAACCGAAGCGGATAAAGCTATAATGATAGAAACTTTTAATGTGTCGGTAGAATATCAGAAACAACTTTGGGCAGAGGTAGTAAAACAGAATTTTGCTCATCTTGATTCCGTTGGTGTAGAGGTGATAATTCCGGACCAGGCACCTTTCATTGAAGCAGTGGCGCCACTTTATAAAGAATATGCAAAGGATGAAGTAATAAGTTCTTTGTTGGAAAAAATACAAGCCATTAATGCGGAATAATAGTAAACAAATAAGATGTCGGTGAAAATTTTTTTTAAAGTTTTATCCGAGTGGAGGAATAAGATACTTGGTTATTTCGTTATATCTATTGTAGGTGTAATGGTAATAACCGTCCTGTGGCAGGTTTTTACTCGGCTTGTTTTGCGATCACCTGCCGTTTGGACGGAAGAAACCTCAACTTATATGTTGATGTGGTGTGGAGTGGTTGGTGCCGCGTATGCTTATGGGCAAAAAGCGCATATCGGTATGGAATATTTTGCTTATAAACTAAACGATCGGCATAGAAGGATGCTTGAAATTGTGATAGCCTTTCTTGTAGGTTTCTTCGCGTTTCGAGTTATGCTGGTTGGGGGTATGAATTTCGTTCGTAATGCTTTTGTCAACCATCAAACTTCACCTACAATGGGAATTCCTACAGGGTATCTTTATCTTTGTCTTCCTATAAGCGCGTTCTTTATAATTACCTACGCTATCGAGTTTATTTCTAAGGATATAGCGTTCTTAGCACGTAAGGGGGAGAAATGAATATACCTGTTATTGTAATGGTAGTTAGCTTTTTAATACTACTTGTAATGGATGTTCCCATTGGAATATGTATAGGTCTTGCCACTTTGTGGGCGGTCTCTGCTGTTGGGGGTGTGTCCTCCATTAATATAGTTGCGCCTCGACTTGCGACAGGTATAGATAGTTTTGCTCTTCTTGCGATCCCCTTTTTCATACTTATGGGGTTCCTTCTTGGAAAAGGCGGAATAGCTAGGAGATTAATTGATTTTGCGGAGGCGTTGGTTGGGAGATTTACCGGTGGTCTCGCATTCGTAAATACTCTGGGTTGTATGCTGGTTGGTGCGGTATCGGGTTCTTCGGTTGCAGCTGTAACTTCGATTGGTGGAACTATGATTCCGGAAATGAACAGGAAGGGTTACGATAAAAACTTTAATATCGCTTTAACCGCATGTGCCGCCACTACGGGTCTTTTAATCCCTCCAAGTAATGTAATGATTGTTTACGCGCTTGTTACCGGTACTGTATCCGTTGCCGCACTGTTTTTGGCTGGAATTATTCCCGGAGTTCTGGTTGGATTATTTTTAATGGGCGCAAGTGCTGTAATAGCAAAAAAACGGGGATATGGAACCGGTAAGATAATACCTATGAAAGAGACCATAAAAAGATTTTTTGGTGCTCTTCCGGGATTATTATTGATCTTAATCGTTATGGGTGGAATCATCGGCGGTATATTTACTCCCACTGAAGCGGCAAGTATAGCGGTTGTTTATGCTTTCGTTCTGGCTGTATTTATATACAAAGAGGTTAAATGGAAAGATATGCCCGGGATATTACTTCAGTGCGGTGTTACAACGTCTGTAGTGATGCTTCTTATCGGGGCATCGACAGGTATGTCATGGTTTATGGCGTCTCAGAACGTACCTGAGCTTATAAGTTCGGGTATAATGTCCATTTCAAGCAATAAAATTGCGATTCTCCTGATGATTAATGTTATGCTGCTGTTCGTTGGAACTTTTCTTGATATGACGCCCGCGATTTTGATATTTACGCCCATTTTCCTTCCGATAATTCAAATGCTTGGTATAGATATTGTCCATTTCGGTATAATAATAATTGCAAATCTTTGTATAGGGCTCTGTACGCCACCTGTTGGGACGGTTCTTTTTGTTGGAGTTAGTGTTGGTGATGGTAAGATACATGAGGTGTTTAAGAGTCTTCTACCTCTGTTTGCTGTTATGATAATCGCGTTACTTCTGATAACTTATATACCGGGAATTTCGCTTACTTTACCTCGTTTATTCGGATTTTAATTTAAGGGCTACTATTAATATGTAAAAAACCTTCCAGCTTGAAATGGTCTGGAGGGTTTTGTATTTTATATCTAGTTTTAAAAAATTATTATTTATTAAATTAAGATATTAAAATTACAGAGAAGTGAGGCCCTCTTTGATAGCAATTTTAGTTAATTCGGCTACGCTGTTTGATTTTAGTTTTTTCTTTATGTGTCGTCTATGGGTTTCTACAGTCTTTATTGAAATGAATAAACGGTTTGAAATCTCTTTTGTGTTCTTGCCTTCGGCGATCAGCTGCAAAATTTCTATTTCTCTTGGTGTCAATTTTGAGTAGATTGTAGGCTTGTCTTGTGTAGTCTTCTTAACGTATTCTTCAATCAAGATATCCGATATGCCGGGACTTAAATACTTTTTTTTCGCCATAACCGTATTTATAGCGCGGACCAGTTCTTCAAAAGCGCATTCCTTGAGCAAATATCCGGAAGCTCCCGCGTCTATCATACCCAGAACGTATCTTCTGTCGGAATGTAGAGATAACGCAATGATTTCAATATCCGGGTTTTTCGACTTGATCTTGCGGGTTGCTTCAATTCCGTTTAAGTTGGGCATGGTAACGTCCATCAGTATAAGATCCGGCGAAAGTTTTTTTGTTATCTCCAGGGCTTCTCTTCCATCCGTTGCTTCGCCTATTATTTCCATATTGGGTTGTTTGGAAATTAATGTAGATAAACCTTCTCTTAAAATCTTATGCTCGTCAACTATTATTATTTTTATACTCATTCAGAACTCCTTTTATATTTGTATGGGCGCCTTTAATGTTATTTTCGTTCCTTTGTTTTTATGTGATTCTATTTCAAAATGTCCGCCCACAACGTCGATACGGCTTCGGATATTTAAAAGACCAAATCCTATATCATTTTCACAGTATGAGTCTAATGCGGAAATATCGAAACCAATTCCGTCATCTTTAATCTCTATTTGTATGGTTTCTTTATTTCTTTTTATTGAGATCTGAACTTTTTTTGCCTTTGCGTGTTTTCTTATATTGACAAACAATTCTCGTACAGCCTGAAACAGTAAAATACGAAGATCATCGGTAAGCGGTTTTTCTTTTTGGTCGTCACTGAAATCGTACTTAATATTATTTTCGTTGAGAATATTTTCTGCCAGCCAATCGACTGCCGGGATAAAACCGAGTTCATAAAGGATAGACGGGCTTATCTGTGTCATCAATGAGCGGGATGAAGTTATAGCATTTTGGACAAGATTGTGAACTTCCTCCAGCGATTTTCGAGTATTTGGAGAAGATTCCTTTTCCTTTAATTCGCCTATCTTGAGTTTCAAAAAAGCCAGGGTTTGTCCAATCTCGGCATGAAGGGTGGTTGCAATCCTTTTTCTTTCGTGTTCTTCAGCGAGCGTTAGCTTATGAGACAAATTTTTCATTTTTCTTTTGTAATTTTGTATATTTTCCTTCTCCATGTTTTTTCTCTCGGTTATATCTCTTATGGATATTACACTCATGAGTTCCTTATTGTTATAATTTGGAATTGGATAACATTGAATATTAAAATATCGTATTGATCCATTCTTAGATACTTTTGTTTTTTCAATCACAGGTGAGTTCTCATTGTTATCAAATAATTTTTTAAGAGGGCAATCCTGACAGGTTTCTTCCCATGGGGAGAATATTTGACTACATTTTTTATTTATGACTTCTTCTCTTTTTAAGCCGAATAATTTAAACAGAAATTCGTTTGCTTCATGGATAATGTATTTTTCGTCAACAATTGCAAGTCCCTCACTAACGGCATTAACGATTGTTTTTAATTTATTTGCGCTTTCTTCAAGTTTCTTCTCTGCCAGCACTTTATCTGTTATATCTCTGGATATTCCAAGTGTGCCTATTACGTTTCCTTCCTCGTCGTAACGTGGGATTTTAGTCGTAGATACCCAGTTTATTCTTCCGTCAGGATGAGTTTCCTTTTCAATCTTCGCCTTAATTGGTTTGCCCGTTTTAATTATTTTCTGCTCATCCCGGAAGGCCTGTTCTGCATGTTCCTTTGTAAAATAATCGAAATCTGTTTTGCTGAGCACTTCTTCTCTTGGAAGGCCAACTTGATCCGCTTTGGATTTGCTTATCTCAACAAAACGGGAATTTTTATCTTTAAAGTAAATTAAGTCAGGTATGTTTTCGAGAAGGTAAGTAAGCAGGTTGCTTTTGAAAACGACTTCTTCTCCTAGTTTATCGATTTTTTCTTTGAGTTTTTCTTCCAATTTTTTCTTTTCGGTAACATCTCTTGAAATTCCTAAAATTCCAATTATATTTCCCTCTTCGTCATACCGTGGAATCTTGGTTGTTGAAACCCAGGTTATTCTTCCGTCGGGATGGGTCTCTTTTTCCATTTTAACTTCGATTGATTTACCAGTTTTTATTATTTTTTGCTCATCTTTATAAGCCGACTCTGCGTGTTCTTTAGTAAAGTAATCGAAATCCGTTTTGCCTATTAGATCATCTACACTTTTGACTCCAAATTGTTTGGCTATAGATTTGCTTACTCGGATAAAACGGCTTTTTTTATCCTTATAGTAAATATGGTCAGGTATATTATTGAGCAGATTCTCTAGCAGAGATCTCTCATAAAATAACTTCTGTTCTAACTTTTTACGCTCAGTTATGTCTCGAGTGATGCCAAGTATGCCTATGACATTATCTTTATCATCGAGGAAGGGAGCTTTATTGGTCAATAAGTAGATGTCTTGGCCTTCCGCAGTCTTAGAACTCTCTTCTCTGCCTACAATAGGTTCTTTTGTTTCCATTATGTGCAGTTCATCCTCACGGGTTTTCTTCGCCAGCTTTTCTGAATAAAGATCGAAATCAGTTTTTCCTATTATTTTCTCTATCGAATCTACCTGGGGAGCTCCCTGCTGTTTCAGATAATATTTGCTTACTTGGATAAGTCGTCCCTCCTTGTCTTTGAAATAAACGGAAATTGGAATGTTATCCATAAAACTTTTGAATAGTGCCCGTTCCCAAGTGAATTCCTTATCCAAGCGGTTGCTTTCAGTTTCGGACTTCTTAAATTCGTCAATTTCTTTGCGTAATTTTTTTGAATCTTTTGTCAAAAATTCAGTTAAAGGGTTGTCTGTAGCTTCAGTTTCATCGCATTTTAGTAATTCAACTGCAGCTTTATTTAGGTTTTCGATCAAGCCTTCTTTGTTTATAATAAAGATCGGATATGGATAATTATCAAAGAACAAGGAAGACGGTTTTTCGTCTTTTGAATATGAATCTTTTACATCATTTTCTATGTTTTTTGATTTTTGTCTTAAATTCGCCCGAAATTTATCTTTAATCATTTATAATTAGAAATTTTAATGGAGTATAAGAAATATGCAACCCTATTTTTATATTTTCTCGGAGATTTTAAATTTTTTTTACTTTAGATGGCTCACTGTAATTTGAAAATTATTGGCAGTGAAATTAAATATTAAAAATTAAAAATCAAAATGAATAAAAACACACAGAGCCCACCACTCTCAACCCCAATTTTTTTAACCACAGAGATCACAGAGTTTTTGTTTATTATTCTCTGTGTTCTCAGTGTTTTTTTTCTTTTTTTACCACGATTAATTCCTCTGTGTCCTCCTATGATATATTCGTATATAAATAGTTAATTATATCTCCCTTG
>CAYYUB010000030.1:0-15163 GCA_964474855.1 uncultured bacterium | reverse complement strand
TAAATGATCCTAAAGATAACACTATGTATCTTAGATTTGGTCTGGCTTGCTACTTATAAGAAATTATTTTTAAACAAAATTTAGAATCTTAACCGCTGCCCTATACAAAATTTATGAAGTACAGTGGGGTCAGGTCTTGCTTTTTGAATCCCTATACAATAGCTATCGCTATTTTCAGATACCGGATACCCGGGTCTAGAATTATGAATTATTAATTTTGAATTATGAATTTTGAGTTAAAAAAACTCTGTGCTCTTTATGGTTGTTATTTTAGTTGGTTCGTTGGATCGTGGGGTCGGTGGTTCGGTTTTTTAAACCACCTAACGGCCTAACCTCCTAACGACCTAACGATTGTATCCTCTGTGCCTCTGTGTGCTCTGTGGCTTAAGTTTAAGTGAATGAGATAATGTGTGTATGGGTGGATGAGTTACCCATTTACACATCTACTCATATATCCATCTACCTGTTTCTTTGTACTCTTTGTGGTCTTTGTGGTTCAAAATTTTATGTGGTGCAGTGGGATGGGTTTATTCTACCTTTATATCATGAATTTTCAACGAAATTTTACCATTCCACTGGTCTATAAACGGTGAATAAGCTATACTAAATTTTCCCGCGCTTCTCAGGAAATCAATTTTATCTCCAAGAGAAAAACCAATGCACGAAATATATTTATTCTCATTTTTAACCGAAAATTTTAAGTGATTATTTCCGACAATATTAAGAACTCCTGCCAACTCAACATCAAAAGAAGCAAAGATCGGAGTCGGATTTCCTATGCCAAAAGGAGCTAAAATCTCCAAATTTTTTACTAATTTTTTATTAATCGAACCAAGCGAAAGCGGAAAATCTACTAAAAGCTCTTTCTCGGTAACTTTATCCTTTAAAGTTTTCATAACTTTTCCTTCAAAAGCTTCTTTGAAAATATCGATATTTTCCTTTTTTATCGATATTCCGCAAGCCTGTGAGTGTCCGCCAAATTTTTCTAATAAATCGGATAATTCATTGATACAAGCCATGATATTAAAACCCGGGATACTTCGTCCGGAACCCTTACAAATATTTTCTTTCTCTGCTATAATAATTGTAGGCCGATTAAAATCTTCAACGATTTTAGAAGCTACAATCCCTATCACACCCTCATGCCAATCTTCACCTGAAATAATAATTCCTGTTTTTTCTTCCACATTACGACTGCCTAAAAGCTCCAACACTTCTTTATAAATTTTTTCCTGAAGCTTTTTTCTTTCTTTATTATATTTTTCTAACTTTGCGGCAATTGATTTTGCTTCGGGTTTACTATAAGTACTAAGTAAATCAACCGCTTCCCTTGCCTCCCCCAATCTGCCAAGTGCGTTAATTCTGGGAGCAATAACAAAAGAGATATGCCATACCTGTAACTTAGTCTTTTTAAAGCGAGCGCTATTCAATAAAGAGACAATCCCCGGCCTTCTGCTTTCATTCATTATCTTAAGACCTAACGCAGTTATGATTCTATTTTCCCCTATAAGCGGCATAACATCCGCAACCGTTCCCAGAGCTACGAGATCGAGATTCCACAAAAGGAAATTTTCGGAAAGTTCGGAAATTTTCGATAAACCCTGACATAACTTAAAAGCAACTCCAACACCCGCAAGCTCTTTAAAGGGATAAGAATCGGAAGCATGGGGATCTATTACAATCGATGCGGGATTTTCTTTCTCAGGCAAATGATGATCCGTAACAATTACCTCCATGCCAAGCTCATGCGCATATTCAATCGCCTCTACTCCACTTATTCCACAATCAACCGTAACTATTAATTCTGTACCCTTTTCTTTTAAATGCTTGATTCCTTCTTTATTTAAACCATACCCATCTTCCAATCGATTAGGAATGTAAAAATCAACGTCAGCATTTAATTTTCGAAGAACCAATAACATTAAAGACGTAGCGGCAATACCATCCATATCAAAGTCACCATAAATAGATATCTTCTTATTTTTTCCTATTGCCGACAATATCGCGTCACTAGCCTCCCGAACACCACTCAATAAAAAAGGATCATGCAAATTCAAAACAAAAGGGGTAAGAAAAGAATCCGCATCCGAAACCCCTCTGATATTCAACAATTCCTTTAAAATAGAATCGGGGCTTCCGTTACCAATTAATTCATTTTTATTAAACTTCCACTTCATCATTAATATCTTATAATATTGGGAGTCAGTACCGTTAACAGTAAGAACATAAAGTCGTTCATCATAATATTATTTCTCCAACCATATCCGCTCCTACAACATCTGTCATTAAAGTGCGATAAATATTTCCTACTTTAAGTTTTTTTTCAGAAGGCGCAATCCAAACAACTGGGTCAATATCCGGTGCCGAAGATTTCGTTCTGCCATAATATTCTCCGTTTTCAATCCCGTCAATAAGCACTTCAGTTGTTTTGCCAATGAACTTTTCATTCCTTTTCTTCATTTTATCTTCAATTATTAATGAAATTATCTCCATTCGCCTTGTAATTACTTCATCCGAAAGTTTAGGCATAGAAAAAGATGCGCTGCCTTCCTCATGTGAATAACCAAAAACTCCAATATGGTCAATATTATCCTCTTCTACAAAAGAACAAAGTTCCTCGAAGTCTTTTTCTGTTTCTGAAGGAAAACCAACAATAAAAGTGCTTCTCAGTGTAAAATCGCCTATAGATGCGATCGTTTTTAGCAGTTTTTCTATTTTCTTCTTACTATATCCACGATTCATATCTGAAAGCACCGAATTCGATACATGCTGGAAGGGAATATCAAGATAATTCATCACATTTGGGAAGTTTTGTACTATTTTTAGTAAATCTTCAGAAACGGAAAGTGGGTGGAAATAAAGAAATCTTATCCAACCGGAAAAATTCACTGCAATTTCCTTAATAACATCAGAAAGAGGAGAATTGCCTCGTAAATCCTCACCCCAGGAAGTTGTATTCTGTCCAATAATAATTATTTCTTTAACCTCTTCGGGTAAATTCACGATTTCTTCCTTTATAACTGTAAGTTCTTTTGAATGTGATGCACCCTTTAATTGGGGAATCACACAAAAAGAGCATTTGAAATTGCAGCCTTCCTGAATCTTTATATACCTGTAATGTGGAGGTGTAATATGCGGTTCATTATAAAGATTTTTACCTAAATAGCCAAAATTTGAATCAATCTCAGATTTTCCGGATTTAATTATTTCGGGAATCCTTTCTATTGAACCGGTTCCTACCAATAAATCCACTTCATTCATAGATTTTTCTAAATCCCGCCCGTATCTTTGAGCCAGACAACCGACAACAACTAAAATAGCCTTTTTATTTTTCTTTCGTAAAGTTAGAATCGTATCTATAGATTCCGATACCGCATCCTCGATAAAAGCACAACCGTTAACAATTATAATATCTACTGTTTCCGGAGACTTTAAAAGTTTAAACCCTGAAGATTCCAGTATACTTACTACAGCTTCACTATCCGCTTCGTTTCTGGGGCAGCCAAGCGTTTCCAAATAAAAAGTTTTCCCAATATCATTCACTTTTTACCGAAAAAACACCTTCCGGAACTTTGGCTTTTTTAAGTATACCTAAAGCAGCCTGGATATGCTCGTCATCCGGAATAGTCGCTTCATACCTTCCCTTGATACCCTTTTTATTATAAGCAAGCCTGACTTCAAGGCCTCTCTTTATTTCATCCAATGAATTATTCCACTCTTTCTCTGAAAATTCTATACTTTTTCCCGCCCCTTTTAAATCTTCTTTCAAGTATCCTCTAACGCTCTTTTGAAATTCTTTCATCACTTCTTTCAACTCTTCTGGCGTCAAATTTTCAACATAGGAATAATTCGCCATGTACTCAATCGTTCTCGTAGAATCTTTCTTTAGCTGTTTTTTAACTTCACCTTTAAATTCTTCTATCATATTGGGAGTTACAGTTTCAGTATTCGGGTGCTTGGTAAGATACTCTACAATAAAATCGAACCCATAACTATATATTCTTTCGTAAAAAGTCGGTATTTCTACATGAAGAACCGAATCGGGCACTATTCCTCCTCCCCCTTTAACTTCTCTATGCAGCTTTCCTCTCGTATGAAAGAGCTTGGTAGTATCCTCTACTAATTCTCTATCAATACACCTGCCTGAAGGTGTATGATACCTTGCTATCGTCAACTTAATGGCTCTATCGGCTGGTAAACGGTATATTCTCTGAACTGAACCTTTACCAAAAGTTCGTGAACCAATCAAAAATCCGCGATCCCAGTCTTGAATAGCTCCGGCTACAATTTCGGAGCCGCTGGCAGAAAAAGGACTAACCAGAACAACAAGAGGATACTTAGAATATGACCCATCATCTGAACGATAAGACTCACGTACGGATTTGCCTTCAGTATAAACAATTTCCTTTCCTTCTTCAATGAAGAAAGAAGCTACTTTTGCTGCTCCGTCAAGAACACCTCCGGGATTATTCCTTAAATCCAGGATAAATTTCTTGGCTCCAACAGCAATAAGCGAATCTAAAGCAGTTTCCAACTCTCTTGGAGTATTTCTACTAAAAGAATTAACGCTAATATATCCGACATTATCTTTTACCATACCAGCATATGGGACAGATTTAATTTTGATTATCGCTCTTGTTATTGTGAAATCGATCTCTTCACCTAAACCCTTCCTGGAAATAGTTATAGTTACATCGCTACCTGGTCTTCCTCTCATCATAGAAACAGCTTTATCTAATTTCATATCTTTAGTAGAGGTTCCTTCAATTTTAACAATTTTATCACCCTGTACCAATCCCGCATCATAAGCCGGGGTACCCTCCATGGGAGAAACAATTGTTATGTAATCACCTCTCTTTGATATTCGGATACCCAAACCTCCAAATGCTCCCTCGGTTTGCACCATCAAATTCTCAAAATCTTCCTTTTTCAGGTAAGCTGTGTGCATATCCAGACTATCAGTCATAGCTTCTATTGCACGATCAAGCAATTTAGTCATATCTACTTCATTAACATACTTATCTCTTATAAGTCCCCAAACCTGCTCGATGGACCTTATAGCAGTAAAGACATTCAATGACGAATAAACAAAACCGCCAAAAGCTAGAAAAACAAGCAGAATCAAAAGACTATATTTCTTTTTTAAGTTCATCAAAATCCTCCTCCAACAGAGTGGAAATTTCTTTTTTTATCTCTCCGTGAATTTCATCTATAGTTCCTCGTGAATCTATTAAAATAACTCTATCCGGATGTTTTTTTGCCAGATCCAGATATGCTTTTCTAACCCTCCGATGAAAATCAATATTTTCTCTTTCAATTCTATCTGGATTTTTTATTCTATCTCTAACAATTTCAGGATCAACATCAAGTAAAAAGGTAATATCCGGTTCCCGAACACTAAATAATTCTAACTCTTTAAGCATTTTCATTTCTTCTTTTTTTATTCCCCTTCCAGCCATCTGATACGCAATTGTTGAATCAAAATGCCTGTCCGAAATAACGATTTTATCCTTCTCAAGATTTGGAGAAACAATCTTAGCCAAATTCTCTGCCCTATCTGCAAGATATAAGAAAAGTTCTGTATACATGTTTATATCTTCACTTCCTTCAAGCAAAATACCTCGTATCCTTTCTCCAATTGCAGTTCCTCCCGGTTCTTTGGTCATTAAAACATCCCATCCTTTTGATAGAAGCCATTTACACAATAATTCTGATTGAACTGTTTTACCAGAACCTTCAACTCCCTCAAAAGTTATAAAAATACCGTGTTTTTTCTTATCTGCTCCGGATGTTATCTTAGTTACCTTTTTTACTTTTTATCTTTCTTGTTTTTTCTATACTTTTTAATAAAGTCTTCTGTTTTATCTTTTGCTACGGAGTCCGGATATTGCTCAGGCGGCGACTTCATCAAATACGAAGAAGGCTCTATCAAAGCTCCTGAAATTTTATTGTCAAGCGCCAACTTCATAAGCCTGATTGCATCGATTATTACGCCCGCCGAATTAGGTGAATCCCATACTTCAAGTTTCAATTCAACATTAAGAGGCACATCACCAAAAGTCTGACCCTCCATTCTCAAATAAGCCCACTTTCTATCTGTCAGCCACTCGATATAATCCGAAGGACCTATGTGAATATTTTCTTTCCCAATATCGAAAGGTAAAAGAGAAGTAACCGCCTGTGTTTTTGACTTTCCTTTAGAAGCAAGACGTTCTCTTTCCAACATATTCAGAAAATCAGTGTTTCCGCCTACGTTTAATTGAAAGGTACGTTTTAAACGAACTCCCCTATCAATAAAAAGTTGAGCTAAAACTCTATGAGTAATCGTTGCTCCAACCTGGGATTTAATATCATCTCCGATTATGGGTAGCCCTTTCTCTTTGAATCTATCCGACCAATATTTCGAAGAAGCTATAAAAACAGGTATCGCGTTTATAAAACCAACTTTAGCTTGAAGAGCTTGCTCTACATACCATTTCGTTGCTTCCTCGCTGCCAACAGGCAGGTAACTAATCATCATATCAGCTTTGGTTTCCTTCAGAACTTTTACAATATCAACTGTCGAACCCGGAGCTTTTTTTATAATATCGGCAAGATACTTGCCAATACCATCATGGGTCATACCTCTCTGTACTTTTACTCCAAGCTCAGGAACATCGGCAAATTTATAAGTATTATTGGGATCCGCAAGAATTGCCTTCGATATATCTTTGCCAACTTTAGTCCTATTAATATCAAAAGCGGCTACAAATTCAATATCTCTAATATGATATCCGCCCAAATCCACATGCATCAACCCCGGTACAGACTTCTTGGGATCCGCATTACGGTAATAATGCACTCCCTGAACTAATGAAGAAGCGCAATTACCTACACCAACTATTGCGACTCTGACCTTATTATCCATTAATCACCTCCGTTTTCCAGCCGTTTGTATGCAATTAATATCCTTTGAATAGCTGTTATATTACTTCCTATTGCCAGGATAGCCATAACGTAAATTAAATAATCCGGCAAAATTATTAAGCCAATAATTACAATAATAATCCGTTCTACACGAGTAAAAAATCCCTCTTTAATTTCAATTCCGAGAGATTCCGCTCTCGCTCGTGTATAACTTGTCAGGAACGCTCCCAAAACCGCCGCGAAACATAAAGCGGCTAAAAGAGCACCTTCTCCTGCAAAAGCTATAGAAAAAAATATAAAGAACTCTCCGTATCTGTCAAGTGTTGAGTCAAAAAAAGCGCCGAATTTAGAACTTTTTCCCTTCATTCTTGCAATTTGACCGTCAAGAGCGTCTAAAATCGAACCCGTAATCAAAACTACACCACCTATTCTAAAAAACCCCTTTAAAATGAACATTGAAGCAAGGATAACAACTAAAAGCCCAATAAATGTTATAATATTTGGAGGCACAAATGAAAATACCTTTACCAATGGCAAAAAAATCAGTCTTGCTTTATCCCTTAGTTTACTCCAACCCAATCTTTGCCCCCAATCAAAACTACAAACTCTCCTTTCAAGTTCGGCATATTATTAAGAATTTCCCTGGAAGTTCCCCTGGTTACTTCTTCGTAAATCTTAGTCATCTCTCTTGTTAAAACAACTTCCCTATCCGGTAAAATCAACCCTATTTCACAAAGTAATTTCTGAACCCTTTTGGGTGATTCGAAAATTATTACCGTTTTATTTTCATCTCCTAGCGATTCTAAAATTCTACTTCTTTTCCCCTTTTTTCTTGGAAGGTATCCATGAAAAATAAATTTATCGGGAGGGAGCCCGGATAGAAGTAGTGAATTTATTACTGAAGAAGGACCCGGAAGACTTGTAAAGCTTTCTTTCTCTTTTATGAGATGTTTAACAAGATAAAACCCCGGATCAGATATTAAAGGAGAACCAGCTGAAGTTACAAAAACAAAATTTTTTTTCTCTTTTAATCTATTCAAAATCCAATCAGTCATTTTTTCTTTATTAAAGTCATTATAAGATTTTAGAGGTTTATTTATACCGTAATGATCCATTAAAATCTTTGTCTTTTGCCTACTCTCACAAATAATACCATCTACTTCTTTCATTATTCGTATCACTCTATATGTAATATCTTCGAGATTCCCAATGGGAGTTGCCGCAAAATAAACCAAATTTACTCTATATCCAATCTGGAAAGTTTAGAGAATTCAAAGAAACTTAAACTTTTTAAAGCAAACCGGTAATCTTTCAAAGAACTATGAATAATCTCATCCGTTTTCCTTCCAAGAACAACAAAAATAGCGTCGGAAAACTGATCGATCCAGGCAGCAAATGCCCTTGTTATTTCCTCATCTGTTGCAAGAAAAGGTTCATAAGTAATTCTAAGGTCATCCTCAATTTTAAAACTTCGTAGAATATCTAAACCCTGACAGGCATTTTCATAAGCAGGGACAAGTGTCCTCCTCACTAACGATACCCCCACAATGTCAATAAAAGATCTTATAAGGGAATTAAAGAATTTTAGATACAAATCAATTAATGCAGGATTTACTTGCTCTCTCATTTTCCTGCCTTTATAAGCGCTTACAAGCATATCTTCACTCTCAAGTAAAGCTAACAAAGTTTTTTTGTCTATCTTTCTTTTGTTCTTTTTAAGAGGGTAAATTATCTCGGGATTTCCTTCGTCAAATTTTACAAAAGAATACTTATTTGACTTATTTAATGAAAGAAAACCACTAAATTTTAAAGTTTTTAATTTATCAAAAAGCACGCCCAAATCCACATTTCCGATCTTTTTATCCGAAAATAAAGGTTTTTCCTTAAACAAGACCATTATAATATTAAGAAGATCCTCATCAATCATATAGATGTTAACAACTCCCTGATGAGCTTTTTTAGCTTTTTTTAGTACCTCTTCTAAAGGATGCTCTTTTAATTTGTTTTCGCTGCAGACCCCGGCACTGATTGTTTCACCATTTTTAAAGAAAAGATATTCAAAACTTTCCGGATATTTTATCTCAATATATCCCATAAGATGTCCTTCCCGGGTTTTCTTAGCCTGATTTAGAATATTATCAAAATTCACATATTGTACCGGAGCATTATTTAAGATTAAATTACCCTTAGGAAAAACCATCTTTAACCCCTTTCATTCGTTAATTATACATTATCGACAGTAAAAGTCAAGAGAGTACTGATAATTAGAAGTCTTGACAAAGATGATAAAACAAGTATTTATTTCAAAAACAGGAGATAATTAAACATGAAAATAAATGATGAAATATTCAGAGAATACGATATAAGAGGAATAGCAGACGAAGAGCTGACAAACGAATTAGCCTATCATCTCGGCAGAGGATTCGGAACATATTTAAAGAGAAAAAACCTTACAAATGTTGCCGTAGGAAGAGACGTAAGAAAAAGCTCTCCAAGATTATATGAAAACATATCAAAAGGTATTTCCGATACAGGGTGCAATGTAATAAATATTGGAGTTGGGCCCAGTCCTTTATTATATTTCACAGTCTTCCATTACGATTTAGATGGAGGACTTATGATTACCGGAAGTCATAATCCAATCGAATACAACGGTTTTAAGATGATGAGAGACAAAGAAACCGTATATGGCGAACAAATACAGGAATTAAAAGAATTAATCAAAAAAGAAGATTATGAGGAAGGAAAAGGAAGTATAAGGGAAAAAGAGGTTGTAAAAGATTATTTAGAATACACGTCTTCTTTAATTTCTCCGGGAAAATCATTAAAGATAGTACTGGACCCGGGAAATGGTACAGCCGGTCCCTTAGCTACCGAGTTATTCAAAACCCTTGGGGCTGATTTCCAGTGCATTAATTGTGAACCTGACGGGAATTTTCCCAATCACCTGCCCGATCCGACCGTAGTAAAATATACAAAACAATTATCGGACAAAGTTCTTAAAGAAAAAGCGGCTATGGGAATAGGATACGACGGAGACGCTGACCGGGTGGGGATAATAGACGAAAACAGCAGGCTTATATACGGAGATCAATTACTGGGGGCACTCGCAAAACCCATTATCACTAAAAATGCCGGAACTGAAGTTATTTTCGATGTCAAATGCAGTCAGGGCCTTGTTGAATGGATCGAAAAACTAGGGGGTAAGCCTCTAATGTGGAAAACAGGTCATTCCCTGATAAAGGTAAAAATGAAGGAAACAGGCAGTTTAATAGCGGGAGAAATGAGTGGTCACATATTTATTGCCGATAATTATTACGGTTTCGATGATGCTCTTTTTGTATCCGCGAGATTTTATGAAATCGCGTCAAAATCAGATAAAACTGTTTCCGAAATAATAAATGAGATGCCTTACTACGAAAGCACTCCGGAAATAAGGACGGAAGTCGGAGAAGAAGCCAAATGGAAAATTGTAGAAGCAGCTAAAAAAGAATTTCGCAAAAAATACGACACTATTGAAATAGACGGAGTACGTATTTTGTTCGGAGACGGCTGGGGATTGGTAAGAGCATCTAACACACAACCAATAGTGGTAACACGCTTTGAAGCAAAAACGAAAGAAAGATTAGAAGAAATAAAAAATATCGTAACAGACTTTATAACGCGGCAAACCGCTAAAATGTAAAAATTAAATATTAAAATGAAAAATTATAAAAAAGAATTCAGAAGCCAGAAGCCAGAATTAAGAATCCTTTCACCACTCCAAACAAGAGAAACAACAAAAAAGAAAAATTACAATCTATACATGTTAATTTTTTTTGGTTGTGTTGGGTTTAGCGGAGAGCCGATAGCGGTAAGCCATCAGCGTAATATCTCTGTGTCCTTCGTGGTTAATAATTTATGGTAGACAAATGAAAAAAAGAGATATCTTAGCTGAACTCACACAAATAGCTTGCAAAATAGGAATAAAAATAATAGAAGATAGACTATTAAGGAAAGGCGGTTACTGCCGTGTTTTCAAGAATAAATATATAATAATGGATAAAAGAATCTCCGAAGAGGATAAATTAAAAATCTTAATCAGAGCTCTTAAGAGAAACGATCTGGAAAATATTTATTTAACACCTAAAATAAGGGAGTTGTGCACTGAAAAAGAGTAAATTTGGACTTGTCCTTGGCGGCGGCGCAGGAAGAGGTGTCGCTCACCTGGGGGTAATAAAATGTTTTGAAGAGGAAAACATAAAACCTTATTTAATATTCGGAACTTCAATAGGATCGCTAATAGGCGCCCTCTACGCACTCGGCTATGATTTTCCCGAATTAGTCAAAAAGGCTCAAGAAACCGTTAAGTCCGCAGAGTTCAAGCAACTAGGTTTTGAATTCTTTAAGGATCACAAGAACGCTTTTCCTCTAAAAAAATTAAGCTGCTACCTTCGAGAAAGACTTACTTTTGCAAAAATGGCAGTAACTCCATATATTACAGAAAGAGAAACCTTAAAAAAAGTAATTGGCAAATTCTTACCGGACATAAACATTGAGGATTTGAAAATTAAATTTGGCTGCACTACACTAGATATCGTCTCCGGACAAGACATATATATAGACAGGGGACCCTTGAGAGAAGCAATAATCAAATCTATCTCCATACCGGGTATTTTTCCTGTATGTGAAGAAGGAAATAAAATTATGGTCGACGCGGGCCCTACCGCAAAAGTTCCGGTAAACGGATGTAGAAAACTTGGCGCGAAAAAAGTAATCGCGGTCAATCTGGGAGCCAAACTTGGGAAATATGACAAAATCGGTTCCGCCATTTCTACGAGCTTGCGGGCAGACGAGATTGCAAAATTTCGCTACAATAAATTACAAGCAGAAAAAGCTGATGTTCTAATTGAACCAAAAGTCGAATCAATCCATTGGGCTGATTTTACCAAATTCAATCTTGGAATAAGAGTAGGATACGAGGCGACAAAAGAAAAACTTCCCGAGATAAGAAGACTGCTAAAACCATCTTTAATATCCATATTAAAAAGGTCCTTTTCCCAAAAAAATAAATAACCGCAGAGACACAAAGAACGCAGAGAAAAGAAATACAGAGTTTCCCTATTTTTTCTAATAGCTAAAGGCCAAGAGCTAAACGCTAAGTTCTAAAAAGTTACGTAAAAAAGGGGGAAGTTCCAGACAATTCTAAGCCCAGCGAGAGAGAACCCTCACCGAACTTAGAACTGATTTAATATAAAGAAAAAACAGATTTATCCTGATGCTCAACGTAAAACGGTACAAAGAAACAGGAATTTACGTTTAGGTTTGCAGAGTTATTTTTACAAAGGCTTAATAGCCTATAAAAAGATTTATCTCCTCCGCAAATGGTATCAGGAACCGTTATCAATAGATGAATATTATATGCGTAATCGTAAACAAGATCACCTTCCAACGACAATCCATCTATATGGATAGTAAAAGATTTTCCTAAACTCCCCTTTAATTCAAATGGGGCCATAACCATATTATCTTCACTACTGATTCTAGACATGATAAGCCTCCTCTAAGGCTGAAATATTAAAAGAGCTGAATATTATCTGGGTAACCACTTTAAACCACTGTTCTACTAAATTATTAAAGAGCTACTAACATAATGTACAAGAACCATTCCATAAATCAAAGCATTGACAATCAAATCTTTACATAAAAAAACTTTTGCAAAATAGGAAAACATTTCGCACAACGCAAGAAAAAAATTAGGATTTTGGATTTAGGATATAGGATTTAAGAAAAATAAAAAAACTACATTATCTACATGTTCTACATGTTAAAAATTTTGGTGTTGTGGGGGTTTTAAACAATGAATAAAAAACGGGGTGTGTGGTGGGTTTTGTACTCTTTGTGTCCTTTGTGGTTCAATTAGTCCTTTGGGGTTGGGAAGGGATTCTAACTTCTGGCTTCTGGCTCCTAGTTTCTTGATTCTATCTTTTAAACAGTCCTACAATTTCTCCTTTAGCAACGATATGACTTTCCATCTTTTTCAATAACTCGTATTTAGTTATATTTTCTTCTACTTTCAGCATTTTATCCAGACCGTAAATTTTAAAATGATAATGGTGAGTCAAACCGCGCGGCGGGCACGGGCATCCGTAGCCCCTGCGTCCATAATCTGTCATACCCTGAATTGCTCCAAAACTCAGAATATCTTTTACTTCCATCCCTTCAGGCAGCCTATTCAATTCAGATGGTATATTAAATATTACCCAATGAACAAAGTCTCCACTTGGTGCATCAGGGTCATCACATATCAAAGCAAGCGATACAACCCCTTCAGGGACTTCTCCCCAACTAATCTCCGGTGAAATGTTTTCTCCTTCACAGGTATACTTACTTGACATTATTTCCCCATCTTTAAAAGAAGAAGAAAAAATCTTTAAACCATCCATTTCAACCTCCTTGTTTTAATAAAACAAGAAAAAGACACATTTATTTTTTTTGACTCCATATTTTCTACTAAGGATTACTCCTTTCATCTAATTCACTCTCCATACCTCTAAGATAACCTTCTTTTAATTCGCAATAAAAGCGCTCACGTAACCAGCCATAATCATTCATCAATTCTATCGCCTTTTCATTACCCCTATTTTCCGTTCCATATCTCCTTCCGGCACGTGCCCCTCTAACACACCATTTCCCAAATGGACGATTGCCTCCTTTATTACACCATACATTAAGAAGATATATTTCCGTTCTCCGTTTTATTACCTCGGAATGTCGACTTGCAAGCTGTGCACATTCTCTGAAACCAGCACGCCATGAAGAAAAAGGAGAAGCATTAAATCTATTCAAAGAAGCAACCCGATTGATTAGTTTATGGGGCAAATTTACGAATAAATCTACTCCGTACTCTTCAATTCCATCAAAAATTCCTTTAGGAAAAAGTTTAACTCCTCCATTAGGATATGCTAAATCATTGACAGCATTCCGGCTCATCCACATATAGAAATAATCATCCGAAATCTCCGATGGAGCATCATCCAACTCAAAACTTTCCAGGAGATATGCATCTCCATCAACAACAAAGAAATAATCAGTTCTTGCTATACGTGCACATTCTTTATGAGCTTTAAGAATACCTTTCACACCATGCACCCTCTGCGCATAAGGAAAACGTCTTTTAAGTCGCTGCCAGTGTTCCTCCGCGTATGGCTCATCATACGAAAGAAAAACTATATCAAAATTCATTTTCTTCTTTTTGTTCATTTTAAAACACTGCAAACAAAGTAATTTATCTCTTCCGCCGCTTCTCTCTGACCTCTTCCATTCATCAACTCTCTACCTGTTTTTAAAATCTCTTCTTTTTTGTCCTCTGAATCAAGGATTTTTTTTACATTCTCAAGCAAAACGGACCTGTTTAACCTTCGAGGATCAATCCTTAAGGTAAGATTATATTTATCCATTTTGTTTACATGGATTTGGTCAATTGGATTATTTATATCCGGTATAGATATCGAGGGAATACCCAGATATGCAAGCTCCCATGTTGTTGAAAAAGTACCCTTACAAATAACGATATCACTTGCAACCATCAATCTATCCATCTTCCAGTCAAAGTCTTTAACAATTATCCTATCCTCACTCTCAAGTCTCTCAGAATACTCTTCATAAAGTTCTCCTGTCAAAAGTATCAAATTCATATTATCGCATGTTAACTCTTTAAAAACTTCTACACTTACTTCCAATAATTTATTTCTGTCTTTATGTCTTCCTCCGGGCGTCACAAGAATAACCTTGTCTTTAATATTAATGCCTAATTCATTTCTTGCTCTCGTTTTATCCTTTAAGGTATAGTCGAACTCTCGGATCACAGGACCTACGAACGTAAGGTGCACGTTGAAATCAGGAGGAATCGTATGAAATTCAGGCGTATCCACGAAAATAACATGATTCGCTTTCTTTACCGCCGGATTTATCGGATGTTTCTTACTCAATAACTCAAAAAACCAATGTGTTATCAGAATAGAAGGGATTTTTAGACCCTTTGTTATATGTAGAACAATAAAAACTTCATCACTAACAACTAAATCCGGTTTAAATTTACGTATGAGAGACCAGATCCTTAAGGAAGCTTTTAAGGTTAATTCGTCTCTCTGTTTCAATCCAAGATTAAAAGGTCTGAATCCATTTCTCACAAAGTAGTTATATCCTTTACCATAGGAGGCTACAAGTATGGATAACTTTTTATTTAGATTTTTGAGTTCCTTAATAATAAGTAAGT
>CAYYUB010000029.1:5597-15247 GCA_964474855.1 uncultured bacterium | reverse complement strand
TAAAACATTTAAAAAGAATCAAAAAAGATGGGTGTTTGGTGTAATAGCGGTTAGCTGTAAGCGGTAAACCGTTAGCGGTTTATCAGAATGGTAATCCGAAGTGAACGTCGTAATAAGTACCTCCGGAGGAGTCGTTTATTCTTTTTGAAATATCAAAGTTCAATATGGTTATACCAAGGTTGAGTCTGAATTCCAGGCCAAAGGACATAATGGGATCGGCGAGTTTTATCATGTGTTCTTCAGTAGTAAAAAACTTAAAGTTTCTGTAATCAAAAGTAGCTGCTCCTATATCTGTGAAGAGAGCGCCTTCAATGCCTCCCAGGGATATTGGGGGAAAGCCAAGATCCAATCTTTTAATTAGAGGCAGTCTAAATTCAAGACTCAAAAGGCCTGCTGAGTTTCCGTATTGAGTGTTATAGTCGTACCCTCTTACCGTACGACCTCCTCCAATTCCAACAACGCCGAACTGTTCACGGTCTCTTCCCCAGCTGTGAAGTAGGAAAAGACGGATGGCAAAACTATAGTAGTCGTTTAAATAAAAGTATTTTCTGAGATCAGTTGAAGCTGTACTAATATTCCAAAAATTTTCACCTGATATCAATGACTTACTAAAAGAAATTCTGCCTCTAAAGCCCTTTATCGGATTCATATAACCCCAGACGCTGTTATCTTGCACCAGAGCTATATTACCCATTAAACCGATATTTGGAAGCAATCCGACGGTGTCTCTTACTATTTCCCAGCCGGTTGGAGAAAGTGGGTTAGGCAAAATCAAATCTCCACCAAGGTAGTAAGAACTCAAGCCCAATTCTAATCTTTTAAATCTGTCAATAGGAAATAAAACATCCGTGTTAACGTTCCATATATCTCCTGCCAGATAGCCTTCGCCAAATAAAAAGTAACCTCTCTGTCTTACTAAAGAAGCAGCAAGGTCAATTCTACGCTTAAGATAGTAGTACTGAAGATAAAAACTGCTCTCGGTAAGATTACCTGTGTTATCGAATAAGGCATAAAGCTGGTGGTTTCCAAGCATGTCGCTCATACCTAACACAAAATATCCAAAAAGACCGTAATCAGAATAATAACCGAGGGCTCCAGCAATATAGTCTACACCAAAATTCAAAGGAGCTCTTCCGTCATTTTTTATTTTATCTTCTGCGGCGAGAGTAACGTTTATGTATTCTTCTTCATTTAGTTCTGAGGGAGGGTTAGGTTCTTTTTCGGAAAGATCGTCTATGGCGTCAATAAAATATATGTCCCAGCCTAGGTTGGAATAAATCGAAAAAGCTATATGACCTGAATTTGAAATCGAGAAATCATTAAATGACCCAATAATATCCGTAAGTTGCTTCACAACTCCGGAGTCAGATTTATATACGTATAAATTTTTACCTCCATCTCTGTAAGAAATGAAGTATACATTAGAGTTATAAACTTCCGGCGCGATAATGTCCTTGCCAAAAGAAAGGAACTTTCTAATGTTTCCCTTTGAATCGGAAATATATAGCATATTTGTACTATAATCCCAATTATCCGTTTCCGGTCTGTCGCTTACAAAAAGTATGGAATCTCCTTTCCATGCGGGGTAATTATCGGAATATAGGTCATGTGTGATATTGGCGAGGGTTTTCTTTTTTAGATTATATACGTAAATATCGGAAGCTCCATTCTTAAGACCGACAAAAGCGATTTTTTCACCATCAGGGGAAAATTCCGGCCACCTGATTTGGTCTAATTCCAATTCAACTCTTTCTAATATCTTTCTTTTTTTTATTCCTAAAACATAAAGAACATCCTTGCCTTTTTCCATGGCAGGAAAAGCGATTTTTTCACCATCAGGGGAAAAATCGGTGTGTCCATCCATAAGATGTAGAGACTCGAATTTGGGAGCCATTCCTCCTTTGATTAGGGTTCCAAGGTCTTCATTGGTGAGCGAAGAAATAAGTTTGATTTGAATTTCTCCTACTTCATCAGTAAAGTATACAATCTTATCTCCCTCTGGAGATATAGAAGGAGCATAATTATACAAATCTTCAAATCCATGATGCGTCACCATCGGTCTTGCTATATCGCTTGCAAATTGTTTTCCTTCAATAATTGGCCAATATTTTTTCTTCAGCTCTTTAGTCCATTCATCGTTCAAACGTTTAACATCTATGCCCAGAACTCTATGTATAGCGACATCAATGGAATTAAAGAGCTTAAGTTTACTCATTATTTCCCCTATCTTTTCCTCGCCATATTTTTCTCTTATATAATATAATATTGATTGACCTTCTTTATAAATAGGATATCCTCCGATCATACTTAATTGAGGTATAGTAAACAGCTTGTCATTTAATACGGCGTCTTTTATATATGTCTCGGCACTCTGATCCCACCCCAGAGATTCCAGCTCTGCCATGCCTTCGATGAACCATAGGGGTGGTCTTGAGGAAATCATTCTTTTAACCGCGTCTACCCCAGAACCGTAAAGTATGCGGTATTGGAATATATGTACCAATTCATGGTTGAGAACGTGTCTGAAATCAGAGTAGGAACCATTAAACGGAATCACAATACGATTTTTGAAAAGCTCGGCAAAACCGCCTACACCTTCGGGAAGTCTTTCCATAATTACGTTGGTTCCCTGAAAATCCGGGTGAGATTTGTACAGAATTATAGGGATTTTCTCTTCATTTTTTCTCTCTTTGTAATTAAACCTTTTTTTAAGCCGCTTGTAACTTTCTTCTAAAACGTCTGTAGCAAAAGGCACTAATACTTTTTCTTCTTTATAGTAATATATATAAAAATGTTCTGTTTCATGCATATACCATTCATGAGAGTCGTATTGAATTTTGTTTTGCTCGAAGAGATATTGAGATGTCAAGAAAAGTAATAAGATCATATTAAACCCCCTATTATAAAGCCAATTAGAAGTCCCCCGGCGAAGGTCCAGGTTAGTAATTTAGTATCCATTATTTCCTTTTTGTATCCCATTTTAATTGCTAAAAAAGCGAGCAGATTGCCGATGCTGTTCACAAGAAAAAGTAAGGGAAGAGCCAGGAATCTTACAATAACGCTGCCCACAACAGGAACTCCTCCCAACAGAGAAACCAGACTTGCCCAGCCCTGGGATACCAGAGCGAAGAGAAAAACCCCTATACCTACTATCCGTTTGTCCCACCTGAAGTAAATTCCAAGGTAAATTATAATTCCGCCTATCAAAAAAAAGAGAATTACCTGCAGCAACCTCTTTTTTGTGGGTTCCGATTCTTCCAGCGAAATCTCATCCTTCAATTTTTCTAATTCTGTAGGCATAATCTCCTATCAAAATTCATTTAATATTTAATTTCCCGTAAGATAAAGCAAATATTTTTCTTTTTTAATATTAGACCCAAAGAATATTCATGTGGTTCCATATTTCTTGATAATCAACAGGGATTTTTCTATTTTGTCAACCATAATTTTCTATCAAGGGTTCTGTATTGTATTGCTTCCGCGATATGACTAGACTCAATGTCTTTTTTTCCTTCCAGGTCAGAAATCGTTCTTGCCATTTTTAGAATTCTGTCGACAGCTCTCGCGGAGAAACCAAATTTTTCCATTGATGAATTAAGCAGTGCTCTGCTTTCTTCGTCTATGTTACAATATTTTCTTAACATTTTAGAATCGAGATGAGCGTTGAAATATAAATTTTCTTTTTTGTATCTTTTTTCCTGTATTTCTCGACACTTTTTTATCCTTTTTCTGATTGATTCTGAGCTTTCTCCTGCTTTCATATCCATAATTTCATTATATTTAACTCTACCTACAGTAACATGCATGTCAATTCTGTCAAGTAGAGGTCCTGAGATCTTCGAGCGGTATCGATCTATCTTGGAAGGAGTACAACTGCACTCTCTATAAGCATCTCCGAAATATCCGCAGGGGCAGGGATTCATAGCTCCTATCAGCATAAAACGAGCGGGATAAGCTATTGTACTTTTAGCTCTGGAAATTGTCACAAAGCCGTCCTCAAGAGGTTGGCGCAGTACTTCTAAAACATTTCTGTTAAATTCCGGCATTTCATCCAAAAATAAAACTCCATTGTGAGCCAGGCTGACTTCTCCCGGTTGAGGATAAGTTCCTCCTCCTGTTAGTCCGGCGTAAGAAATAGTATGATGAGGAGACCGGAAAGGTCTTTTAGCGATTAGAGAAATTTTTGGAGGCAGGGTGCCAACGATAGAATGGATTTTTGTCGTTTCAATGGCTTCATCTATATTCATTAAAGGTAAAATCGTCGGGATTCTTTTTGCCAGCATTGTCTTCCCTGAACCGGGTGGCCCAATCATTAAAACGTTATGTCCGCCGGCAACAGCGACTTCAAGAGCTCTTTTTGCCGTAAGTTGACCTTTAACATCAGAGAAATCCAGGTCAAACTTTGAAGTTTCCCGGAATATTTCGTCTAAGTCTACTAAAAAAGGTTCTTTGAGACCTTTTTCCAGGGTATTAATACATTCGTTAAGATTGTTAACCGGATATATCGCAGCGCCTTTTACAACTCCGGCTTCTTTGGCGTTGGGAAAAGGGACAACCATTTGACTTATCTTATTCTTTTTTGCAAGAATAGAAGCCGGCAGGACTCCTTTCACCGTTCTGATTCTGCCATCAAGTGCAAGTTCACCAATAATTAGTGTATTTTCAAGATGAGCGGGATTAATCTGTGCGGAGGCGGACAGGATGCCCAGGGCTATTGGGAGATCAAGAGATGTACCTTCTTTCTTTATGTCCGCAGGCGCAAGATTAACGGTAATTTTCTTTAGAGGAAATTCGAAACCTGTACTTTTTATAGCGGATTCAACTCTTTCTCTTGATTCCTTTACAGCGGTTTCCGGTAAACCGACTATTGTAAAAGAAGGCAATCCTCTTGAAAGGCTTACTTCGACTTCAACAGTTTGTGCTTCAATACCTTGAAATGCACAAGAAACAACTCTGGAAAGCTCCAACTAATTCCTCCAAAAAACTATTTCCACAATCAATTACGCGTTTCTGTAAGCTTGGCGCAGTTTATAGTAGATAAAGCCGTATATATATCTTTTTAAATACTTAACTCTTTTGTTGCTTTTGGCTTATACCAATATTCGTACCATAACTAAGTTCCCCGTTGTCTATTCGGATGTGGTAATGACAATCTGGATTGGTGCATACCCATGCTTTGTATGGTATTGACGCACCGCTCTGCCCGTAATCGGATAGGGGGACAAGCACGCCAAAATTACATTTTTGACATTTGGGATATTCCATAGGTAAATCCACTTCCTCCTCCCTTTGTGAGTTTTAAACTTAAAACAATTAACTGCCGTCATAATCATAGTGCTCGTTCTTCGTAAGCTGTACCATTCTTCACTTCATCATAGAAGTATAATTTTCTTTCTAAATATGTCAAGGGGTGGTGCTTCGCACCGGGTCATGAGTCGTGCGTCTTGTGTCACGCGTCGAAAACCCGATCTCCACCCAAATCCTTTACCACAGAACCTATCACTTGACTTATTTAGGGGCTTTTTGTATACTTCCAAAGGAAAGTTGTTTTAGAAAAGGAGTTTTTAAAATGTATAGACCGGAAATAACAGTTGTTGATTGTACGATAAGGGATGGGGGACTTATGAATAATTCGAAGTTCCCTTACGAGATGGTTAGAGCCGTTTATAAAGCTATATGCGACTCGGGTGTTGATATAGTTGAGCTTGGTTATAGAAACAGCAAAGAAATGTTTTCGCCCAAGGAATACGGTCCGTGGAGGTTTTGCGATGATGAAAAACTTAAAAAAGTCGTAGATGGTATAGAAAAAAGTAATACAAAACTTGCCGTGATGATGGATGCGCATAAAAGCACGGTTAATGATATAAAGCCTAAAGAAGAAAGTCCTATAGATCTTATCAGGGTTGCCACTTACGTGAAAGATATTGATAAGGCAATAAAAACTGCTAACGCTGCGAATGAGAACGGTTACGAGGCAACAATAAACATTATGGCGATTTCCCATGCTGTGGATTGGGAATTAGATGAGGCGCTTGCGCAGATACAGGAAGAGACAAAAGTAATAGCAGTTTATATAGTGGACAGTTTTGGTGCTCTGTATAGTGAAGATATAGATTTTTATTATGATAAGTATAAAAAATATATAAAAAACAGAGAAATAGGAGTACACTGTCATAATCATCAGCAACTCGCCTTTGCCAACACAATTCAGGGTATAATAAGGGGGGCGAACTACGTAGATGGTACTCTGTATGGGATTGGAAGAGCCGCGGGCAACTGCCCTCTGGAACTTTTGATGTCTTTCCTGAAGAATCCTAAATTTGATATCAGACCCATCTTAGATGTTATAGGAAAATATATTATTCCCTTAAAAGATGAAATCGAGTGGGGATACAATATACCGTATATGGTGGCTGGAATACTGAATTTACATCCCAGGGATTCAATGGAGCTTCTTGATCTTGATGAGGACGATCCTAAAAGAAGTGATTACAGAACTTTCTACGAAAAGTGCCTTGATTTAATATAATAAGAGAGAATTCAGGAGCCAGAAGACAGAATCCCAACCCCAATAGTAACCACGGATGAACATGGATATACGCAGATTTTTTAACGTATATTTTTTATAAATAAAAATAAATTTTGGGATGGGTAGGGAATCCGTGTTTATCAGTGAAAATCAGTGGCTATTATTAAAGGGAGAGGGGTTGAGTTTTAAGTAAAGACAATAAAAAACTCTGCGTTCTCTGTGTTTTAGTTTTTTTTGCAAAAAAACAAAAAGTTGACTGACAGTACTACAGTACCACAATGCATATCGGACTTGAGGCAATATCCATTTACGAAGGAGTAAATCGATACCGCTTATGAGAATTATAAGAATGCTTACCTGGACGAACATCTCACTCATCCAGCTCCACCACGTCAGGCTTAACGTGTTAAGTTGCTCAATCATTTTTTCTCCTCCTCTTTTAGAATACGCACCAGCTCCTCTCTTTCATTTTTCGACAGTTCTTCCTCGGCGACGAGATGATGCATTAAAGTGCCTATTGCTCCGTCGAAAGCCTGATTTACAAAGGATTTTATGGCGGCCTGTCTTGTTTTTCTCTGTGATACGGTCGGTTCGTACATGCTAACGTTACGGTTCTTATTTACTTTAAGCACTCCTTTTTTCACCAATCTATCGAGCATCGTTTTAACGGTTGTATATGCCCAATCCACCTCCTCCTCCAAATTCTCGATTACGTCTCTCACAGAAGCAGGATAATTTTCCCATAAAGCATTCATTATTTGCCATTCGGCTTTTGTTAGGCCCATATATCCTCCTGTTTAGATATGAACATTTAAAACATCCATGCGTATCCGATTTTTGCGAAAAAGTTTCTGTTGGTTTGGTCCATATCTGTGTAGGTATTTCCGTAGTACTTATCCGAATATCCTATATAGAAAGCAGTGTGCGGGTTGATTTTATATGAAAGTAGAACCTGGCTAAGAAGTTCTTGTTCTTCGGGCGCAACTTCATCGATGTAGAGGGAGGGCTCTTTTTTGTAATTGGCGTATTGGAGAATTGTTCGAATAAAGATCCTTTCATTGAAATGATACATTAATTTTACATATTCCCTGTTGGCGGTGTAAAGCCTGCC
This sequence comes from uncultured bacterium, assembly GCA_964474855.1. Classification (GTDB taxonomy): domain Bacteria; phylum Hydrothermota; class UBA3072; order UBA3072; family UBA3072; genus JAFGHJ01. The sequence continues at coordinate 7,607 of CAYYUB010000029.1, read as the reverse complement.
ACCTTCTACGTCTAAATGTTCATAATAATGGTCGAGGTTAACTGATAAGCGAGGACCGATTTTTAATGTAGTGCTAATACCCAATTGCAACCCTTTACCGGGTCGTGCGTTATCGTAATCTATCCGGTTGCCGAATACGCTCCATAAATTAAAGTTCACCCATTTTGCGGGTTGTCCCCCGATCCAATAATTTAAAAGACTCGTATTGAATTCCGTTCCTTCGTAGCGGTCGCTGGATATCTGTCCGTAAATGCCGCAGTATGATTGAAAAGGACCGTTGTAATTGACATTGCCTTTTAATTCTTTACGCGCTGTATTGCCGTAGTAATCTTTTCCTATATCGGCTCCGGCATATACGTTGATCCAGGTGAACCAGTGTTCGGGCCCTGCTCTCCATATATAGTTTCCTCCTGCGTCTATGTATCTGTAACCCGTTTGATTTACGGAGCCAAGATCTGTACGGAAGGTAGGACTCATATCTTCGTATGTGCCGAAGAAATTGTATTTTTTGTCGTTATGCGAATAATTTATATCGATGCCTTTACCTCCGAATTCCTCAGGTGGTTGAAAGTTTCTTAAAGAGGTGCTATCCGAATAAAGTGTTCTTGAACCGAGAAATTGCCATCTCAAGTCGTCTTTTTTTCCTAAACGCAATATGCCGTCTGCTCCCAGTACCCGGTTGTGGTAATCTTTTCCTTCCCTGTCTGTCAGGAGTAAGCCGATATTTGATGATTGTCCGAAATCGCGGAGGTATCTAAGAACAGTACCTTGTGATTTCGTGTTGCGGACATCGGAATCAGATCCTTCCAGAGATGGAAAGACAAAATTCGTAACAGCATCCTGAGCTGAGAAAAAACCAATTGTGTTGTTGCCTTCTTTTCCGATTAGCTTTATTCCGAAGTTCGGGTCGGCTAAGGTTCTTGTGTGTACGGCATCTACTTCTGTTTCAAAAAAATCTTCTCCTTCGAGGAAAAATGGGCGCTTTTCAGGATACCAGAGTTCAAAACGATTATTTATATCCACCTGTATTACGTCAGCTTCAATTGTCGAGAAATCGGGATTGAGCGTTGCGCAGAGTCTTAGATTATTTGTGAGACCCCAACTCGAAGTAAAGCCAAGTTCGTTTGAATAATCGTTTTCAAATTCTCCTGAAGTCTCGTTTTCTCTCATCTGAGCCACTAAGGACGTGACTGTGGGAACGAATTCAATATCTCTTCCCGGGATTACGTCACTGAACCCGGTTAATTTTTCTAACTGGCAAAAATAACAGTTATTATTTCTGTCTCTTGGAAATGAGCCTATATGATGGCGTACGTTTCGAGGATAACTTCTTACCGCATCAAAGCCCCATATCTGCTCACCAACCCTACGGGGAAATTTTAAAGAACTGAACGGTATAGCCATTTCTACTATATAACCTTCTTCGGTAATACGTCCATTGGATTCCCATATAGCGTCCCAGGAACCTCCGCCACCTGAGGTGTTTTCGATAATATCTGCCTGAATTCCTAATGGATTACACCCGAAATCATAGCATCTCCTCTCGTCATTAAAAGTGTCGAACAGTACAAGAACCCAGTCGTCATCCCATATATTATCTCTATCACACAAATTAGCTCTGATTTGAGAAGGATCTGGGTCAAAAGCTTTAAATGCAACATAAATATTGGAGTTGTCATAAGCCATATAAACTTCGGTTGCAACCGGCGCGGGTATGTTTTCCCCGGGACTAACCTCGATATTCGCATCAATTTTAACCGCTTGATTCCATGCTTCCTCATCAAGATATCCGTCTACCTTTATTTCCGAGTTAATTCTGGGAACCACGTAAGGGACTTTCTCATCATTTGTTTCTTCTCCGTTAGAAGCGAATGCTATTGATTGAAAAATTAGCGTGAATAAAAGAAAAAATTTTATCCATGGAATTTTTTCAAAAAACACGCTCTTAAACTTTGCCGAAATCAATCTTTTCAAACCAACCTCCTTTTTCTTCTACATTTGTAGTACATT
>CAYYUB010000029.1:0-5497 GCA_964474855.1 uncultured bacterium | reverse complement strand
TTCTGCATTCTGGCTTCTGTCTTTTTACAATTTCCTCACCTTTATGCTTCCGTTTGTGGTACTCGCGTTTATTTCCGGTCCGCCTTTTCCCATTTTACCTTTGATGTATTTATTTTTATGTTTTGAAGTGACTTCCAGGGCGATGTCGTCTAAATCTATTCCTCCATTAGTGGTTTTTAACTCGAGATCCGCATCAAGAGATGTCGGTAAACCAAGTTTTATTGAACCGTTTGTGGTTCTGATTTCTGTCCCTCCTTCTTTTACCTCTTTCAGTTCCGCGTCTATGCTTCCGTTTGTTGTTTTTAATTTTTCTGCGCCTTCGCTTTTCTCCACTATTATTTTGCCGTTTGTTGTTGTAACTGTAACAAAGCCGTTTAAATTTTCTATTTCCACTCTTCCGTTAATGGTTCTTGCTGCTACGTTTCCTTCCGCATTTTCAACTTTGATTTTTCCATTTGTTGTTTTCAAATCTGAGGGTCCTTTTGTGCCTTTTAGTTCTATATTTCCGTTGGTGCTTGTGGCTTCCGCAATAACAACGTAATCTGGAACCTTAATTTCGTAGTCAACGGCAATTTTAGATCCCGTATATCCCCCCTTCACTACCCATTTGATAAAATCCCAGATGCCAAAGTCATTCTCTTTTTCTTTTGATTTTTTAGAATCTTTTCCGGAATAACTCGTCGCAATTTCCATATCTTCATCTACAGAAACCTCGATTTTAACCTTGGTTAACTCTTTCATGCTTCTGTTCGATCCGATAACCGCAAAAACTTCAACTTCATCTTTGTCCCACTTCTCAATCTCGATTTTTCCGTTTCGGTTGAATACTGTCATTTTTATTCCAGGGGCTACACTGTAAGTTTTCCTGGACTCCATTTTATATCGATATGAACTTTTTCCGGTTAGGGGTACCAATATGAAAATCAGAAAGAGAAATATCATAGATAGTTTTTTAAGTGTTTTGTTCATTTTTTCCTCCTTATATTTATTCTTTGGTTAAGTTTCCTGTTAATCTTTCAATTTTATAAACAGATAAATACCAGTCAAAACGAGCCTGGGTCATCGAATACTCTGCTTCAAGCAAATCTTCTTCTGCTTCTAAAAATTCTATTATTGAGGCTTCACCGAGATTGTATCTCTCGCTTGTTGCCTGATGGCTTTCTTGGGCGAATTCCAAAGTTGTGCCGGCAAGATCAAGTTTTTCTTTTGTTTCTTTATAGCTTAAGTATTCGTCTTCTACCACTACGTTTAATTCTCTCTCTCTATCATTCAGGTTTATATCTGCTAAATCCTTCTTTAGCCGGTTGATAGTGAACTTATTAAATCTCGAAAAACCAGTGAATATTGGGACCGTTACAGCAAGACCGATTGAGTAATCATAGTTATCCTTTAAGACAGACGTTTGGGGGAAATCATCGCCGGAGTATTGAAAGTCTGCGAAAAATGAAACAGAAAAAAGGTCTTTTGTTGTGCCGCCTAATACATCGTATTTTGCCGCGCTTGCTTCCGATTTATATTGGTTGTAGAGCGGATCGTTTTCCATTGCCATATGTAAAATTGAATCTTTCGAAAGGATTTCAAATTCAATCTCGGGTTCCGTAAGCATCAGGGAATCTTTTGCCGATAGCCCTATAAGATTATTTAACATTAAGGAAGAAACTCTTGCCTGTTTTTTTGTGTCAAGAAGATTTATCCTCGACTGAAAATGGTCAACTTTTGCCTTCAGTACTTCGGCATTTGATGCTAATCCAAGAGCCTTTTTTTCTTCAACCAGATTTAAGTTTTTTTCGGTCCTGTTTGCGCCCGCATTTCTGCTTTCGAGTAATTTTTGCATCATCAGAGTTTTAAGGTACTGAAAAGCAATGCCGTATACTATGCTGTTTTGCGCATCGACAAAGGAATAAAAAGCCGAGCTGTTTCTGTAATGTGTGCTAAAGGAATTAAATAAATCTCCCGGACCGAGTTCCCAGGCAGCGGAGAGGCTGTATCCGCTAGTTGTATCAAAGGAGGAGACCCCTTGGGTTTCGCTTTGAGTTTTCACCCAGCTATATCCACCGTTTATTTCCGGTAAGAGATCGGAATAAACAAATGAATTATTTTTTTGCTGAATGATAAAGTTTTTTTTGGCTTTAAGATATATTGGACTTTCTTTTAGTCCCAATTCTATTGCATCTTCTAATGTTAAATTGAATGCCATGAGTAACAAAAAAATCACATCAACCTCCTTCGATTTCTCCGTCGCGGATTTTAATTATTTTTCCTGCTTTCTCTGCAAGTTCTTTCTCATGGGTTATCATTATGATTGTTTTGCCGGTTTTATATAGTTCTCCAAAAATTGATATTATCGATTCTCCTGTTTTTGTGTCCAGATTACCCGTTGGCTCATCGGCTAGAATAAGGTTTGGTTCTCCGACCAGAGCTCTTGCGATAGCTACTCTTTGACGTTCCCCTCCTGAAAGTTCGGTAGGAAGATGATTCTTTCTGTGGTCCATTTCAACCTTCTTTAAAGCTTTCATAGCCATATCGTTTTTATTTTTTTCGGTTGTATTCCGGTAAAGAAGCGGCAGCTTTACATTCTCAAGAACATTTTCGCGGGACAATAAATAGAAAAACTGAAAAACAAAACCTATCTCTCTGTTTCTGAATGCGGAAAGCTGATCATCGGAATAAGTTGATACTTCTTTCCCTTTATATAGATATTCTCCGCTGGTAGGTAAATCGAGACATCCGAATATGTGCAATAGTGTTGATTTACCGGAACCGGAAGGTCCTATAATGGCAATGAATTCTCCCTCCTTTATTTTAAGGGACATATTCCTGATGGCTTCTACTTTCTCTTCTCCCATATCATATTCTTTTCTTATTTTTTTTGCTTCGATCAGCATATTACTCATAACGCAAACACTCCACAGGTTTTAAGTTTGCCGCTTTTTTTGCGGGGAAATAGCCGGAAAAAATCGAAATAACAAGAAGAACAATAACGGTTATGATAGGTATCTCATAGGACATGGTAGGTTTGCCGATGAATTCAAATATACCTGTTTCAGGTATAAAAGAACAGAGCCAAACGAGCGAAAAACTAAATAGAAGTCCCGATACTCCGCCAATTGCTGACAATAGAAGTGATTCTAAGAGGAATTGGTGAAGGATATCGGACTTTGTCGCGCCAACTGAACGTTTTATTCCAATTTCCCTTGTTCTCTCATCAACTATGAAATACATGATGTTTGCAATTGCGGCTCCGGCGATTAGTAAAGTCATAGCTCCCACAATGGTTAGGAAATATTCAATCCCTTTCATTGCCTTATGTGTCATTCTTTCTTGTTCTGCTACATCCCATGTTCCGAGAGCTTCTTTGTCTTCAGGGTCAAATTTATACTTTTCTCCAAGAACTTTGCTAATCTTTTTCTGTGCTTCTTCTGATAGGTCGGCAGATTTAGGCTGATAAACCATATTGTTTATATACAACCAGCCGTACATTGTTTTAAAGGTTGAGTAGGGAATAAAAACCGCATTCTGATCACTGCCTGAATAAGAATTATTCTGTATTTTTTTCTTCATTACGCCTATTACCGTAAAAGGTATACCGTTAAGAAGTACCCTTTTGCCAACAGCACTTTCATATCCAAATATTTTTTCTTTCTCTTCATCTCCGAGGAAAATAACTCTCCTTCTTTTTTCCACATCCAGTTTGTTGAGAAATCTTCCATCCTCGGCATCTATAGACCTCATCATTCCATATGAAGGATTTACTCCGCAGACTTTTGCTTTTCTGAGCAATTCTCCATATCTTATTGGCTGTCCCCAGTATATATATTCGGGAGAGGCTTTTTCAATAATATCGATTCGTTCTTTTAAAAGTTCTGCGTCTTCCGGGACAAATCTAATATTTCTACCTATGCCCAGACCCTTATAGGGAATACTTGTCTGTCCGGGCCAGAGTATGCCGATATGTTCACCCAGTCCCTGGAGCCCTTTTTTTACCTGCACCATAACTCCTACACCGAAAGCCATATTGAGGATAATTGCTGTTGTTCCCCACGCTACACCGAATATAACCAGGATAAACCTCATTTTATAGGCTTTGAAATCCTGTGACAATTGTGTTATTATCCGCTTCATTTCTTAATTTCATCTCCTTCTTTTAATCCGGAAACAACCTCTATGTTTAATCCGTCAGATAATCCGATTTCGACTTCTTTCTTCTCGCCGTTTGCGAGATAAACATATTCTTTGTCTTCTTCAAAAATTACTGCACTCTCTGGAATTACAAGAACATCTTTCCGCTCGGCAATAATGATGTCGGCGGTAGCAGAATATCCGACTCGAAGTGGCTTATCGCCCTTATCGGTAACTATTATTTCAATATCAAAAACTGTGGCTCCTTCTTTTTTTCTTGCTTTTGGGGCTATAATGTCTATTATGCCCAGAACTTCCTCGTCGGGTATTGCTCCGATGGTCATTTTTGCTTTCATTCCTTCTTCTAGTCTGCCGACATCGATTTCATCAACTACTCCTTTAAATAGAAGATTTTGCAGGCTTGCAATCTGCATAAGTTCTGTACCCGGTTGATAAGAAGTGAGAGGTACCACAGGATCTCCAATGTTGGCTGTTCTGGAAAGCACGGTTCCGAAAACGGGAGACCTGATTATAGCGTCAAGAGAAGTTCCTCCGACTTTTGCCTTGCCTTTTTCCATTAGATCTAATTGCTGTTTTGCCAGATCGAAAATGGATTGGGCTTCCTGGAGATTTTGTTGAACATTTTCGTATTCTTTATCGGATATCAAACCCTTTTCGAAAAGAGTCTTTTTTCTTTCGATGTCCTTTATTATATTTTCTAATCGGATTTCTGCCACTTTGACTTCTTTCCTGACGGAAGCAAGTTCGAAAGGGGTCGGGGTAGGATCTATTTCAAAGAGGGGGTCTTTCTTTTTGACCACATCTCCCATTTCGACAAACACTTTTTTTATTACTCCGGAGAATTTCGATTTTATACTCGTCTCATACTTGACTTCAACAGTACCGAGAGCTACTGCAACGTCCATAATATCGCTTTTTCCTACAACTACGGTAGGAGTTTCCTCGGCACCTCCCCTTTTGCGGCTAAGTGCAGACAGAAGGACTATAAATAAGAAAACAAATAAAGATACAAATACAAGCTTTTTTTTGCGAGACATCATTCAACCTCCTTCACAAAACAAAAACTAATTTAGCCATTTTTATCTCTTTTTCTGTTTGACTAACACAGAAGCAGAAAAGTTTCAACTCTTCGTTTTTCTTGTATATACGAAACCAAACGATAAAAATTCAACATAAACAACCCCTCTTTATTTTTTACCGTAAACAAAATTTAATTTTGTACTATTGAATTAATACAAAAGTATTATAATAAAATTAGTATAATTTGTCAAGGGTTTTTTTGGCCACTAAGACACAAAGGTGCGAAGAAAGTTTTGTTGATTTAAAAACAAAAATATCTACGTGCTTTATATATTAA
>CAYYUB010000028.1:15297-17612 GCA_964474855.1 uncultured bacterium | reverse complement strand
TTTATGCTGCCGTATTCACAAACTCTCCCAATATCGTTTCGCGCAAGATCAACAAGCATAATATGCTCCGCAAGCTCTTTTTCGTCATTCAGGAGTTCTTTTACGAATTTATTGTCCTCTTCTTCGTTTAGCCCTCTTCTTCTTGTTCCGGCAATTGGATTGCTTGTTACAAGCCCACCTGCCTCAAGCTTAATTAATGTTTCAGGGGAGGAACCGAGAATATATAGATCGTTGAATCTGAAATAATACATATACGGAGAAGGATTTGTAAGGCGGAGTGCTTTGTATATATTGATTGGTTCTTTTTCTCTTGGCCCTTTAAATCGTTGCGAAGGTACGACCTGGAATATATCTCCGGAATAAATATACTTTTTGGCTTTTTCTACCACGTCACAATATTCTTCTTTTGTGAAGTTGCCGGTAAAATCGATTTCGCTTCCTTCGGTAAGAGTATAATCAACTTCTTCCGAAGTTTTTATTATTTTTGTCAACTCTTTAATTCTTTTCGCTTCACCATCATTGTTGTATAGAATTATATCCACGGTTTCATTTTTATGATCAAAAAGTATTATTTCCGACGGGAACATAAAATAGGTTTCAGGTGTTTTAATTTCATCCGGATTTTTGTCTGGTATTTTTTCGAAAAATCTAACTGCGTCATAAGAGAGATAACCAACCGCTCCTCCGGAGAAACCAGGTATATAGGGGTAACTATCCACTAAAGACATAAGTTCCCTGAGTTTACTGAACGGGTTACCTTTTTCCTTGTATTTTTTACCAAAAATTTCAATATCTATATCTTCTCCTGTGTTTTTCAGTATAATAAAGGGTCTTCCTCCTAAGAATGAATACCTTCCTCTTTTTTTAATATGTATCATAGATTCTAAAATAAAACTATAGGGTTCTTCCTTGTAGGCTTTCTCAAATAAGGCTTCAGGAGAAGACTTTGCTTTGATTTTTTTATGTATGAATTTAATTTTTTTCGTAGATATGGTCTGCTCCACATATCCTCCTGAGTATTCCGGTAAATTCGGGAAAAGAAACATCGATACATTCGGATTCTGCAAGCGTGGTTTTTCCTTCTGCTATAACCCCTGCGACAGCTAGCGCCATACCAATTCTATGATCACCAAAACTTTCACAAATGTTTCCTTTTAGTGTCGTTGGTCCTTCTACTGTGAAACCGTCAGGCTTTTCCTCTATTTTTGCTCCCATTTTTTTGAGCCCCGCAGCTATCGCGTAAATTCTATCAGTTTCTTTTACTCTTAGTTCGTGGGCATCTTTGATCGTGGTTATTCCTTGTGCTTGGGTTGCAGCTACAGCTAATATAGGGAGTTCATCTATTACTTTTGGGATAAATTTTCCGGAAATTTCTATTCCCCTTAATTCTTTTCCTTTTACAAGTAAATCAGCTACAGGTTCATAAGTTTTATTTCGCTCATTTTTAACAGAAATATCAGCTCCCATACTTTTTAATACATCAATTATACCGGTTCGGGTAGGATTTATACCTACGTTCTTAATTAGTATTTTTGAACCCTTTATTATACTTGCAAGGGCAATAAAAAAAGCTGCCGATGAAATGTCTCCTGGTATAGACAATTCTTTTGCAATTAATTTATTTTTCTCTTTTAGGATTATTTTATTTTCGGAGGATTCTATTTTTGCTCCAAATAAATTTAATATTCTTTCTGTGTGATCACGGCTCATGGAGGGTTCGGTAATAGAAGAATTTCCTTTTGCATACAAAGAAGCAAGCAGTATTGAGGATTTTACCTGGGCGCTGGCTACGGGGGATTTGTAGTCTATTGCTTTGAGATTTCCTCCTTTTATCGTAAGAGGTGCAAATTGATTCTCGTCCCGTCCGGATATTTTTGCTCCCATAAGAGCAAGGGGTTCTATTATTCTTCTCATAGGGCGCTTAGTTAGCGAATTATCTCCTGTTAATACCGAAAAGAAATTTTGTCCGGCAAGAAGACCGGATAACAACCTCATAGAAGTACCCGAGTTTTTACAATCTAATATATCGTCCGGTTCATTAAGTCCATGAAGACCTTTACCTTCTATTCTGATAGTTGATTTGTTTTTAAGAATTGATATCCCGAGCTTTTTCATAATTTCCAGAGTTGCCATACAATCATCGCATTTCGAATAATCTTTTAGAGTAGTTATTCCTTCGGCGATCGAGCCGATTATTAAGCCCCTGTGCGTAATGGACTTATCTCCGCCAACTTTTATCTCACCCTTTACTTTAGGGGATTTTGATAAAATCAGTTTCACTTTTTATCCTTTATTACGTAACTTCCGAGAAGTTT
>CAYYUB010000028.1:0-15197 GCA_964474855.1 uncultured bacterium | reverse complement strand
TTTGATAAAATCAGTTTCACTTTTTATCCTTTATTACGTAACTTCCGAGAAGTTTCAGGTATGTTACTACTTCTTTTAAGGTTTCGACCGCATGGTTGCAATTTTCGTTTTCCATGCTGCCATTAAAATCAATATAAAAAAGATATTCATATGGTTTTCCCAGGACTGCTCTGGATTCTAATTTTGTTAGATTTATGTTTCGCAGGGCAAAGATACTGAGACATCTAAAGAGTATGCCCGGTTCGTTTTTTACTCCGAAAACGAGCATTGTTCTCGCATTTTCTCCTGTGTATATTTTTCTATCCTTGGATATTATGAGAAATCTTGTAAAATTATCGGGGTGTGTCTCAATATTCTCTTTTAGTTTTCTGAAATTGTATATCTTGGCAACCTGGGGACCTGCAATAATTGCCACATCCTTGATTTTTTGTTCTTTTACGATTTTGGCAGCTCCGGCAGTATCATATACTGATACCACTTTATATTCCGGATGGGAAGAGAGAAAATCCCTACATTGAGCAAGCGCTTCCGGATGAGACCAGACTTCTTTGATTGATTTCAGGTTCGTACCTGCTGGAGCCAAAAGATTATGCTCTATCCTTAGATTTACTGCTCCTATAACCCAGAGGTTATATTCCAAAAGAAGATCGTAATTTTGATGGATGCTTCCGGTAAGAGAATTCTCGACCGGCACTACGCCGTATGTTTCTTTTTTCGTGTTTACCAATTCAAAGATATCTCTAAAAGTTCTTACGCCTCTACGCTTTACATTTTTGGGAAAAAATTTATTTGATGCAACGTCGCTGTTGCAGCCGGGTTCTCCCTGATATATTATTTGTTTCATATTTTCCTGCCTACTATTTTTGCTATATTTTTTATATCATCCATTAATTGTTGAAACGCGAGAGGTGTAATTGATTGTTTGCCGTCAGATAGAGCTTGTGAGGGTTGGGTATGCACTTCTATCAATAAACCATCGGCTCCTGCGGCAATTGCGGCTTTTGCGAGGGATGGTACGTATTTACTGTTACCTGCAGCGTGGCTCGGGTCTACGATTATAGGCAGATGGCTCAGGTTCTTAATTACGGGTATTGTGCTTATATCAAGAGTATATCTTGTGTAAGTTTCGAATGTTCTTATACCTCTTTCGCATAAAATTACATCGGGATTTCCTTCAGATTGTATGTATTCGGCGGACATAAGCCATTCTTCGATGGTAGCCGAAATTCCTCTTTTCAATAAAACAGGCTTGTTGAACCTTCCCACAGTCTTTAATAGTTGATAGTTTTGCATGTTCCTTGCTCCTATCTGGAGTATATCTGCATATTTTGCCACAAGAGGTACGTCAACTTCCGAGATGACTTCTGTTATTATGGAGAGTCCTGTCTCTTCACGAGCTTCTGCAAGTATTTTCAATCCTTTTTCACCCAAACCCTGGAAACTGTAGGGAGAACTTCTCGGTTTGAAGGCTCCTCCGCGGAGTATCTTTGCACCTGCTTTCTTAATCTTCCTCGCGACACTCAGTACGACTTCTTCGGATTCGACGGAACATGGACCCGCCATAATGACAATCTCTTCGCCGCCGATTGTCTTACCGTTTACTGAAACAAGCGTGTTTTCAGGATGAAATTCTCTGCTGCCCATTTTAAAGGGATTAAGAATAGGAGTAAGCCGCTCAACACCGGGAAGTTGTTCGATTGATTGAATTATTCTTTCTTTGTCGGTCGCTCCTATTACATGAATGACAGTTTTCTTTATACCTTTGAAAGTTTTTGCTTCGTATCCAAGTTCTTTTATTTTTTCTTTGACTTTGTTGATTTCTTTTTTAGTTGCATTTGAAGACATCGTTATTATCATTTTTTCTCCTTGATCACTGTATGACGAGTTGCCGCTTTAAGTTCTTCGCATAACTCCTTCAGATTTTCTTCGTTTTTTATTGCTTCTATTATTCGACTTCCTATGATAACCCCATCTATCTTATCCCGGAGTGATTCTATTTGCTTTGGGGTTGATATTCCAAAACCAAGTGCTATCGGAGTATCCGTGGTTTTCTTTATATCTTTTAAGAATTTGTTAAGATACGGAGGCATTTTGGTTCTCACCCCTGTGGTTCCGAGTACGGAGACACAGTAGACAAATCCACGTGATTCTTGAATAATTTTTTTTCTCCTTTTAGTGGGTGATGTGGGGGTGACCAGAAAAATTAGTTCTATATTGTAGTCCTTAGAGAGGGCGATCCATTCTGATGCTTCTTCTACGGGTAAGTCAGGTATAATGAGCCCGCTCACTCCGCTTTCGTTCATATCATGTAAAAGTTTATCTTTACCATAAGCAAGGAGTGGATTTAAATAGCTCATGAAAACAAGAGGTTTTTTGATTTCGAGCTTTTTAACATTGCTGAGAATTCTTTTTAATGTGGTTCCTTTCATAAGCGAAGTATGTGAAGAATATTGTATCGTTGGTCCGTCTGCAATGGGATCGGAGAAAGGTATCCCAATTTCGATGATATCAGCTCCGCTTTCGGCAAGTGTTTTTATAATCTTCATTGATTCCGCAAGATTAGGGAATCCTCCTGTTGTGTAAAGTATCAGGGCAGTTTCATTTTTCGCTTTTAGTTCCTTAAATTTATCTGATATGCTTATGGAGTTTCGCATAGAACCCCCTCTACAATTTCCAGGTCTTTGTCTCCACGTCCGGAAAGATTGACCAGAATTATTGATTCTCTTGGCATATTTTTAGCGGTTTTTATAGCATAAGCAACAGCATGTGAACTTTCCAATGCCGGAATTATGCCTTCTGTTTGTGAGAGTACATTGAAAGCATCCAGGGCTTCCGCATCTGTAATGGCAGTAAATTCTATCACTCCAGTGTCTTTTAAATAAGAGTGTTCCGGTCCGACTCCAGGATAATCCAATCCGGGAGCAACCGAATGGGTTTCCGTAATTTGTCCGTCCTTGTCCTGAAGAAGGTAACTCATTGCACCGTGTAGTGCCCCGATTCCTCCTTTACATAGACTTGCTGCGTGTTTTTTAGTGTCCAGCCCCAATCCGCCTGCTTCGACTCCGACCATTCTTATATTATCTTCTATGAAAGGATAAAAAATGCCGATAGCATTACTTCCGCCTCCTACACAGGCAGTAATTAAGTCCGGTAACCTAAATTCCTTTTCTAAAATTTGTCTTTTAGTTTCCTCTCCTATAACCGATTGAAAATCTCTGACCATCATAGGATAAGGATGCGGTCCTACAACCGACCCAATACAGTAGTAGGTTGTTTCTACATTACTTACCCAATCTCTCATAGCTGCATTGATTGCATCTTTAAGTGTTTTAGAGCCCGAATCGACTTCTATTACTTCCGAACCGAGAAGTTCCATTCTAAAGACATTCATTTTTTGCCGTATCGTATCGGTAGTTCCCATGTAAACGTGACACTCTAAGTCCATTAAAGCGCACGCTGTGGCAGTGGCTACACCGTGTTGCCCTGCACCTGTTTCGGCGATTATTCTTTGTTTTCCCATTTTTTTTGCCAGAAATACCTGCCCCAGAGTATTGTTTATTTTATGTGCGCCTGTATGCATCATATCTTCTCTTTTTAGATATATTTTGGCTCCGCCTACTTTTTCGGTAAGCCTCCCGGCAAAATATAGGGAAGAGGGTCTTCCTGCGTATTCTTTGAGCAAAAAATTTAATTCCTTATTAAAATCCTTGTTTTCTTTAAAAGATAAATATGCTTTTTCAAGTTCGCAGATTGCATCCATTAGTACTTCCGGTATAAATCTGCCTCCGAATCTTCCAAAGTAGCCTTTTTCATCCGGTAAATTATAATCCATATTATTCTACTTCCTTTTTTAATTTCATATTTTCATTCAAAAAAACATATCTCATTTAATTTTTACCTTTTGTCGGATTTGCCGCACCAGGCTTTTTAGGGTAGCATTTTCCATTATCAACCTTTTCTCATTAAGTACTCTAACGCTAATATATAACCAAACCATCCTAGACCGCTAATCTGTCCTTCACATACAGGTGCAATCATACTTGTATGCCTGAAGTCCTCTCTTGCATATATATTACTTAAGTGAACTTCAACAGTTGGAGTTTCAACAGCTTCAATTGCGTCACGAATCGCAACCGAGGTATGTGTATATCCCCCCGGATTTATTACAATTGCCCTGTAGCCTTCGGCTTTCTGTACTGCATCTACGATTTCTCCTTCTTCATTCGATTGAATAATTTCTATATCAATGTTGTTGTTTTTTGCGAATTTTTTTATCTCTTCATTTATTTTTTCAAGGTTCATATTGCCATAAACTTCGGGTTTTCTTTTTCCCAGAAGGTTAAGGTTTGGTCCGTGAATCACAAGAATTTTTCGCATTCTACCTCCCTGAATATAATTTTGCCTATTCCTGTTGGAACAGGTAGTCTGATTTTTCCCTTTCTAACCTTTTTGTCTTGTGCGACATACTTTCTCATTTTATCGGAGTTAATATTTTCAGATATTGAGGTTGGTAATTCATATTTTTCAATTAAATTTTGTATTCTTGATGAGTCTTCTTCCGAAAGCAGATTTTCTCTTTGGGCTAATTCTGCCTCTTTTACCATTCCCATTGCTATGGCTTGCCCATGTGAGTATTTGGAATATCCGCTGAGCGCTTCAATAATGTGCCCTATTGTATGTCCATAGTTTAGAACTTCTCTAATTCCTTTTTCTTCTTTTTCGTCTTCTTCAACAACTTCTTTCTTTATTCGAACACATCTTGAAATAATTTCTGTAAGTAATTCAATATCTCGGCTTAGTATTTCTTTCTGTCTTTTCTCAAGTATATCAAATAAAGTTGCATCTTTTGTTATTCCATACTTAATAACTTCGGCTAAACCGTTTCTAAATTCTTTTTCCGGAAGGGTTAACAGTTTCTTAATATCTATAATCACTTTATCCGGCTGATAGAATGTGCCTATCATATTTTTCCCAAGGGGATGGTCAAATCCGGTTTTGCCTCCGATTGAGGAATCTACCTGCGCTATTAATGTAGTTGGAATATGGATGAGTGATATTCCTCGTTTTAATGTAGAGGCAACAAAACCTGCGAGATCTCCGACTACACCTCCTCCGAGTGCTATTATACTGGAGGATCTGTCCATGTTTTCTTTAAGAAGCATATCGAAAATGCTTTTAATGGTATCAAGTGTTTTATATTTTTCTCCGTCAGGTATTATACATATATAAGGTTTAATCCCTTCTTTAATTAGTGTGTTTTCTAATTCATCTATATATAGAGCTCCGACTAATGGATTAGATATTATTGCCACTTTATTGGATTTGAGCTCTAGATTTATAAGTGAATTATTTTCCCGGAAAAGATTGTAACCAATATGAATTGGATATACTCTGTCTTCTGTTTTAACCATATCTGTTTCAAAAAGTTTTGTGTCAGTTTTTATTTTCACTTTTAATTCTTTAAGTATCTTTTCTGCCGCCTGCTGTTGTGTAATTTCTGAAGTGTCTATCTTTTCGTCGGCAAATTCGTATAGACCTTTATCCATTCTTTCATTATATATATCAATGATATTGTTTTTATTCTTTATTAATGGTCGTGTTTTATCGCTTTCCAATCTCTTTTTTACAGCATCGAGATTTGTATATAAATAAACAACTTTTCCCATTTGAGATAAGATGGTTCTATTTTTTTTGTCTTTTACGATACCGCCCCCGGTAGCAATAACTGTATTTTTAATGTTTTTTATTTCGTTAAGGATTTCCTTTTCGATTTTTCGGAAATAATCCTCGCCCGATTCTCCAAATATTTTATTTATTGTTCTTTTTTCTTTAAGTACAATATAATCATCCATAGAGAGAAATGATAAATTGGTGTTTTTTGATATTTCCCTACCAACTGAGTCTTTTCCCGAACCCATGAATCCGGTTAAGATTAAGTTACTAGGCATTTTTAATCCTTTCGATGTAAGAATTGTAATTTGATTTTATATCTTTCATAGCGTCTGCGCCAAATTTCTCAAGAAAAGCATTGTTTAATACATATGCCAGCATTCCTTCCGCAATTACACCCGCGGCAGGTACAACACAGTTATCCGCCCTTTCCTTTTGTGCCAGAGTTTGTTTTTTTGATATTATGTCTGCCGACTTAAGGGGAGAGCTAAGTGTAGGGATGGGTTTTAAGTAAATTCTTGCTATAATATCTTCTCCGTTACTTATGCCGCCTTCGATGCCTCCTGCTCGGTTGGTAGAGCGATAGAATCCTTTTTCTTTAGAATAGAATATTTCATCATGTACTTTGGACCCGTATTTCTTTGAACTTTCAATACCTTCACCAATTTCAACTCCTTTGACAGAAGGTATGGACATCATTACATTGGCAATAGATGAGTCCAAACGACGGTCAAAATGAACGTGGCTTCCTATTCCCGGGCAAACACCAAGGGCTGTGATTTCACTTACACCGCCCAGTGAATCTCCTTTTTTCTTTGCGTCATCAATAAGTTTTATCATTTCTTTTTCCGTTTTTGGATCAGCGCATCTAAGAGGACTGTCTTCTATTTCTTCAAAGCTTTTCCTGTTTTCTTTTACCCGGATTTTCCCAATTGAGATTGTATGTGAGTAAATATTTATTCCGAATTCTGCCAAAAAAAGTTTGAAAACAGCTCCTGCTGCGACTCGGGCGGTTGTTTCTCTTGCCGAAGCCCTTTCCAGGATGTCTCTTATGTCTTCCCTGTCATATTTGAATAATCCCGGTAAGTCGGCGTGTCCGGGTCTAGGGGAAGTAATTTTTTTGTTCGTTGACCCTTTCTCGATTTTCATTATATCTTTCCAGTTTTCGAAATCTTTATTTTTTATTTGAATCGATACAGGTGAGCCGATTGTTTCTCCGTACCTTATACCGGACAAGATTTCCGCCTTATCGCTTTCGATTTTCATTCTCCCTCCCCTTCCATAGCCCTTTTGTCGCCTCGAGAGTTCGTTATTTATGAATTTAGCGTCAACTTGTAATCCCGCCGGAATGCCTTCGATTATGACTGATAAAGCTTTGCCGTGTGATTCTCCGGAAGTTATCAACCTAATCATATCTCAAACCCTATCGCTTTTTTCATTACATCGATGGGAGCATCCTTTTTCGTCCAAATCGTAAATGCGCGGGCACCCTGTAAAATAAGCATTAAGCTGCCATTTACCACTTTAACCCCCTTTTGTTCCTTTCCCTGGAATTTATAATTTATATCGTAGTAAACTGAATTCTCTTTCATTAGAGGAAGAATCTTATTCTGCAGATCAACCGGTGTTGCGTTTAAAATAATATCCGATTCCGGAGTTAGTTTTTCTATTTTCTGCGGGGAAATTCTGTCAGCCTGATAAATTCCGCTGAGTTTTTTCGCTTTTTCTTCGATTGTATCCGTAATTATAAATCTCGATGGATTTTTCTTATTAATTATGTATGAACAGGCATATGCGACTCCGCCTGCTCCGATAAGCATAACTTTTTTATTCGTAAGGTCAATTTCGTATTTGTTCAAAGATTCATCGAATCCGTATGTATCGGTATTGAAACCACTGAGTTTGTTTTCCTCAATCAAAACGGTGTTTACAGCATCAATAGAGGTCGCATCGGTAGAAATTTCATCAAGATATTCCATTACTTTCTTTTTATAAGGAATTGTAATGTTGAATCCTTTGAAGCCGAGAGCGGACAGACCATAGACAGCATCCTTTAGTTTTTCTTCCTTTACGGGAAGCTGTACATAAAAACCGTCCAATCCCAGTGCTTTAAATGCTGCGTTATGCATTGGGGGGGACATGGTTATTGTTAAAGGATAACCTATTATACCTGTGATTAACAAGAGTGAACCTCCTCAATGAATTTTTCAACCTTTTCTCTATCTTTTTCACCGTAATTTTTTTCGACACCACTAGATACATCTACACCGTAAGGATTTAAGTCTCGTATAACTTGCCCCACGTTTTCTGGAGTAAGCCCGCCGGCAATTATGAGCGGTTTCCCGATGCCGCGCGCGATATCCCAGTTGAAGGTTTTTCCACTTCCTCTTCCCGGATCCAGGATAAATGCGGAAACTGAATAAGCGTTCATTTTTTTTGTTAAACTCTCTTTTGTATCATTTTCGGTTACGAGAATTCCTTTTATGACTTTTCTGTTCATTTTATCGCAATATTCAGGGTTTTCGTTGCCGTGTAACTGAACTGCATCAAGAGAAGTATATTCGGTGATTTTATTTACATCAGTTAGTCCGGCGTCCATGAATATTCCCACGGTAGTAATGAAGGGCGGTAACATCTTAATTATTTGTTTTGCCCTTTCGGGAGTAATCTTTCTTTTTGACTCCGCGAATACAAAACCTATGGCATCGGCTCCGAGCCTTGAGACCAAGATTGCGTCCTTTTTATTCGTGATTCCGCATATTTTTATCTTTGTTCTGAGATTTCTATCCATTTCTTGCCTTCTTTCATTATTTTAATGAAATCTTCTTTATCTCCCTTTACAACCGATTCAATTACATATTTCAGGGCTTGTTCTAATCTATCGTATAAATTATTCTTAAAAGGATTGAATTTTTGAATCGCATAATACAGGCTGGGATTTTCTGTTATGACTTCTTTTGTCGTTCCCATCTGAGATAAGAAAGTTGTACTTGCTATCTTTTTTAAATCAGCGTATTCGTATTCTCCGTCCATAAGTGTTTTCATAAATATTATGTTTATTATATGCGATAGAGCTAAAACATATGAGATTATTCTGTCATGTTCTTCCAGAGGGATTTCTACCATTGTTGCGCTTGTGTCTTTAAAGAAGTTTTTGATCTTTTCATTTGCGCTCGGGTTTCCGCAGTCGCAAAGACATATTATTCTATCAGTTAGTGTGCTGACCTTTGGTCCGAACATCGGATGTATGCTTGTATAATTGATGCCGTGTTCCAATGCTTTTTCGATGGATTTCTTTGAGTAGTCTTTTAGACTTGCAATATCGAGAACCGTTCCTTTAAATTCTAATTTTATAATTTTTTCAATAATTTCCGGCATAGATTCGAAAGGAATTGCAATAAGAATACAGGAAGCTTTATTAACTGCATCATTAAGATTATCAAAACTTTTAAAATGCTCTGATTTGCCTTTAATATCGTGGATGAAAACATTATGCCCCTGGTTTGCAAAAAATTTGGCAAACCATAATCCCATTTCTCCCAGACCTCCGATAATAAGAATATCTTCTTTATCGCCACTGTAAGAGAAATAATGGAGGATTTCCTGCTGTATTCTTGATTCTGTTATTATGTTTTGCATAATTGTTTTGATTAAATCAGGAGAAAGCTCTACTTTTGAAGCTGCGTCCAATGCATTTTTAATTACTTCTTTTTCGACCTTCCAATCTCTTAAGGGTATCCCCTTTTTTTTCTTCTTTCCGCCTATTTTTTTTGCTATGGAAAGCCTTTTACCGATTAGTTTGATAATTTCTTTGTCGACTTTTCTAACTTCTTCCCTGAGTTTCTCAATCTCTTTCATTTTTCTTTCCAAGGAGTTCTTTTAATTTTTTTCCGATTTCTTGTTCTTTTATAAGTGTTTCACCCACTAATACCGAATCAAAACCCGCTTCTTCTAAACTCATTATATGTATTCTTTTTTTAATGCCGCTTTCACTTACAGTAATATACTTTTCAGGTATGGATTTTTTTAAATCCAGAGAAGTATTAATAGAAGTTTGGAAAGTTTCCAGGTTTCTGTTGTTAATGCCTATTATTTCAGCCGGGGTCGCAAGAGCTTTTTGAAGTTCCTCTCTTGAATCAACTTCCAAAAGGCAGGACATCCTGAGTTGTTTTGAAAGAGCAATAAATTTTTCTAACTGCCCAAATTCTAGTATCTTCGCGATTAAAAGGATTGCGTCAGCTCCAATATAAGCGGATTCATATATTTGATATGGATCTATTATGAATTCCTTTCTTAATATTGGTAGATTTACTTCCTTTTTTACATCGGTTAGATAAGTATTTTTTCCCCAGAAATATTTTGAGTCGGTTAAAACTGAAATTGCGCTTGCTCCATTTTTTTCATATTCTTTCGCTATACTTATATGGTCAAAGTCTTCGCACAGGAGTCCTCTGGATGGCGAATATCTTTTTATTTCAGCAATAATAGAGATATTACCCTTTTTTAAAGCTGATTTAAAGTCCCTTCTTTCTTCAGGTATATTATTGATGAAAGATTTAAGAGGGGTAAATTTTTTCCTCTTTTCAATCTCTACTTTCTTAAATTTTACTATTTTTTCGAGAATCGTTTTTACTTTCATTTTGCTGTATTTATAAGTATCTCCAGTTTTTTTAATGCTTCTCCTGAATCGATAGATTCCTTTGCCTTCCCTATACCATCTAACAGGCTTTCAGCTTTTCCCGCAACATATATTGCAGCTCCTGAATTAAGTATTGTAATATCTCTTTTTCCGCCTGTTCCTCCTTCCAGTAAATTTAAGGCGATCTTTGCATTAGTTTGCGGAGTTCCGCCTTTCAAGTCTTCCGGACTTCTCTTATTCATTCCGAAATCTTCAGGTGAAATAGTATATTCCTTTACTTTACCGTCTTTTAATTCACTGACAAAAGTTTTTCCGGTTGTCGTTATTTCATCGAGTCCATCCTCACCGTGAACTATCATACAATGTATAGAATCAAGATTCGCAAGTACGTTGGCAATAGGAGCGGTTAATTCTTTTGCGTAAACCCCTAAAAGTTGCCTTTTAGTGCTTGCAGGATTTGTTAAGGGTCCAAGTATATTGAATATAGTTCTTACCGCCATTTCTCTTCTCGGCCCGATTGCGTATTTCATAGCCGGATGTAAAAGAGGCGCGAACAGAAATCCAACTCCTGCTTCCTCGATACATTTTTCGACCTTTTCCGGAGGATTTTCGATGTTTACGCCGAGTTCTTTTAATAAATCGGCACTGCCGCAGTTGCTTGAAACAGAGCGGTTTCCATGTTTAGCTACCCTGCAGCCCGCTCCTGCCGCAACGAGAGCGCTAATTGTTGAAATATTAAAAGTACCGGATCCATCGCCCCCTGTTCCGCAGGTATCGATAAGGTATTCCTCCCGGGCGTTGATTTTTGTGACTTTATCTCTCATCGCTTTTACGAATCCGGTAATTTCATCCACCGTTTCGCCTTTCATTCGCAGAGCTGTAATTAATGAAGCTATTTGCGCGTCTGTTGCTTCTCCATTCATAATAGCGAGAGCAACTTCATACGCGTCGTCCTGATCTATGTTTTCCCCCGAAATAGCTTTTTTTATTGCTTCTTTAACGTTCATCTCCTTCGCCTCCTTAGTTCTTCAATCACATCATTTAATGGTATGTTATTTTTCGCCAATAATACGGTTAAAAAGTACAATACATCCGCTGCTTCCCAGATGATTTCATTCCTTTCTTTTGCTTCGATAACTTCTCCTGCTTCTTCCATAAGTTTTTTATTTAGTTTTTTTGTGTCCAGAGTTGCCGTGTATGAACCTTTAACCGGATTATTTATTCTTTTCGTAATTATATCATATAGTTCTTCTAAGCTAAATTCTTTATCACCGAAGCAGGTATAAGTGCCGAGATGGCAGGCAACGCCTTTTTGTTTTACGGTTGCGAGCAAAGTATCCTGATCGCAGTCTGCTCTTATTTTCAGTAAAGCTTGAGTGTTTTTCGAGGTTTCTCCTTTCATCCAGAGTTTACCTCTCGAACGAGAAAAATAACACATGTTCCCGGTTTCGAAAGCCATTTTGAGAGAGTCCTTGTTGGAGTATGCGAGCATCAGAACCTGATTATTCTTATCCTGAGTAATCGTAGGAATCAATTCATTTTTCCAGTTCAATGATTCTGTAAAACCTTCCGAAAGGGATATTTTTCCTGTGTAAAGAGCCATACCGAGTTGAACGTCACACCCCATTTGTGCTAATTTTCTTACCTCGGAGATTTTACTTACTCCTCCCGCTACCGTAATTTTATTCTTCGTTTTTTTCAATAGTTTCTTTACGATTTCAAAATTTATTCCCGTTAAAGTCCCTTCTCTTTCAACGCATGTGAATAAATACTCGGATGCAAAGTCTTCTAAAGTCTCTGCTGCTTTGTAAAGAGAAATTCCCGTGGGGTGTTCCCAGCCTTTTGTAACTATTTCTTCATTTAAAGCATCGATTGCTATTATGATATTTTCTTTGCCTATCTCATTTTTTAAAGTTTTCAGGAAGCTTTTATTTGTTTTATCCTTTTCAAAAGCTTTTGAGCCTATTATGACTTTTCTTGCCCCAAAAGAGATCATCTCTTTTGCTTTTTTTACGTTGCGGATACCTCCGCCGACTCTGCATTCAGCTTTTTTTAGTATCTTTTTGATGATTTTGAGATTGTCGCCTTTTCCCATCGCGGCGTCCAGGTCTATTACCGCTGTCTCGCCATATTTGTTGAATTCTTCAGCAAGTTTTAGCGGTTTATTATCCTCGAGCATTTTTTCTTTGCCCTGTTTTAACTGGACCGCTTTTCCGTTCATCAAATCGATTGATGCAATTACCATCTTACGCAAATCTCCTTTTTTTCGAGATGTTCTTTTATATCTTTAATTGTGTATTCGCCGTAGTGAAGAAGAGAAGCAAGTAATACCGCATCGGCTTTTCCTTCTTTAACTGCATCAACCATCTGGTCCGGGTTTCCCGCTCCGCCTGATGCGATTACCGGAATATTTACACTTTCGGATATTTTTGCGGTAAGTTCAAGATCGTACCCTTCTTTTGTTCCGTCTTTATCTATAGAATTGAGAAGGATTTCTCCGGCTCCTAAATTTTCGCCTTTTTTTGCCCACTTAATTGCGTCTATTCCCGAATTATTTCTGCCGCCGTGAGTGTATGCGTACCATGAATTACCTTGCCTTTTTGCGTCTATCGAAAGCACAATACATTGTGAACCGAAAATCTTTGCGCCTTCGGTTATTAATGAAGGATTTTCTATTGCTGAGGTGCATATGGCGACTTTATCGGCTCCTGAATTCAGGGCTCTTCGAATATCTTCACTTGAGCGCAGTCCTCCGCCGACGGTAAGAGGAATGAAAACTTGCTCGGACACTTTTTCAAGGACTTCTATCAGAATTTCTCTGCTTTTATAAGAAGCTCCTATATCGAGGAATGTCAATTCATCGGCACCCTGTTCGTTATAAGATTTAGCCATTTCAACAGGGTCACCCACATTATCCAGGTCTTTAAATTTTATTCCCTTTACGACACGACCGAGATCTACATCGAGACATGGGATGATTCTTGTTGCTAACATATTTCTAACCAGTTACTTAACATTTTTAAACCCGCCTGCCCGCTTTTTTCGGGGTGAAACTGGACTCCGAAAATGTTCTCTTTTTGAATCATCGAAGTGTAATTAATAAAGTAATCCGTTGTAGCGATCACTGTTCCGGTGTCGGCAGCTTCTACATAGTAGCCATGCAGGAAATAGAAAAAGGATTTATCTTTAATTCCCTCTAATAGGGGAGACTCGCGGGTAATATTTATCTGATTCCATCCCATTTGAGGTACTTTGCCTTCTTTGAAACGGGGGCATTTTCCTTTAAATATTCCAAGACCCATGGTATCTTTTGATTCCAGGCTTTCTTCGAAAAGCATCTGCATTCCGAGACAAATACCAAGAAAAGGTTTATTTTCGTAAAGCCAGTCGTAAGTAGCTTCATAAAAGCCCGTCTCTCTAAGTTTTTCTATTGCCGATCCGAATGCTCCGACTCCGGGTAAAACAACTTTATCCGCCCTGTCTAGGTCTTCCGGTTTATCGGCAATCATGGTGTCTTGTTTTAAATGATTGAAAGCTTTTTTTACCGAACGAAGATTCCCTGCTCCGTAGTCAATTATAGCTATCATTCTATATTATTCCCTTTGTACTTGGTATATTTTCTTTTGCTCTTTTATCCTTTGAACATGCCATTTGCATAGCTTTTCCAAATGCTTTAAAGATTGCTTCGATTTTGTGGTGATCACTTCGTCCAAAAGGCATTCTTACAGCCAGATTTGCTCCGAGGCTCATCGTGAAACCCTGGAAAAAGTCTTCAAGAAGGTCGGTATCCAATTCTCCGCAGAATCTTCTTTTCAATTTTACGTCGAACTGAAGGTAAGGCCGTCCGCTGATATCAACTGCCACTACTGCAAGGGCTTCATCCATAGGATAAACGAAATACCCTGCTCTATTGATACCTTTTTTATCTCCTAATGCTTTTTTGAAAGCCTGTCCCAGTACGATGCCGCAGTCTTCTACCAGATGGTGCTGGTCCACCTCCTGGTCTCCTTTGGCTTTCATTTTAATGTCGAAAAGACCGTGTTTGGAGAAGTTTTCAAGCGAGTGGGTCAAAAACCCGATTGGATTTTTAATTTCGGATTTACCGCTGCCTTCGATTTTTAGATCGATCGTAATATCCGTTTCTTTTGTTTTTCTTTCAATTTTTGCTTTTCTCATCTTGTGAGAACCTCTTTTAATGTTTTAAGAAATATTTTATTCCCCTCGGGTTTTCCGATTGTTACCCTTAAAGTGTTTTTTAATCTTGGCGTATTAAAGAATCTTAAAAGAACTCCTCGCCTGTACATTTCATCGAATAATTCTTTTCCGGGCACATTCTGTGTTTTAAATAAGATGAAGTTTGTGGAAGAAGGTACGGGCTCTATCGAGGGAATTTGCTTGAGCTCGAAAAAGATTTTTTCTTTTTCATCCAGAATTTTTTTTACCACATCGAATATATATTTGTTTTTCTTCAACAGTATTTCTCCGGCAATTTGCCCGAATATTCCTACCGAAAAAGGAAGTTTTGCTTTCTGGACCGCGCTGGCTATTTCCGTGTTAGCTAAAAGATATCCAAGACGGAGCCCGGCAAGCCCGAATGCTTTCGATAATGTTCTAATTATGATAATATTATCGTATTTGTCCAGTAGGGAAATTGCTGTTTTTTTCGAAAATTCAAAATAAGCTTCGTCGACAACAAAGATTCCGTTTATATTCTTTGCGATTTCTTCTATTTTTTCTATCGATATCGTAGTTCCGGTGGGATTATTCGGCAGGGCAAGGATAACCATTTTGGCATCCCTGCCTTCTTTTATTATTGCCGGAACATCAAAGCTAAAATCTTCGAGCAGCGGAACTTCAATCAGGTTCAGATCCATAATTTTAGAGAGGT
>CAYYUB010000027.1:0-17635 GCA_964474855.1 uncultured bacterium | reverse complement strand
CCTGTTCACCTACATCGACATTCTTCGGTGTCTTGTTTAATGAGTTTATAAATCCTAATAAAACTAATAATATGTTTAAAGTAACCATTGCACACCTCCTTAAGGTTATCCTTATAAATACAATAATTGTTCCAGTATATAAGCGACTGAAGACCAGGCACTTAATTGTATGCGTGGTTATGATGTGTGACATTTATGTCACAGTGAATTTGTAGGGTTTTTTAAAAGCGTTGCTATTCCTATATCCCTGTTGTGACATTAATGTCGCAATATGGGACATTAATGGCGTGATATCTTTCTTGGGCATTGCAAATCAAGTTTTGTGAGTGAATGAGTGAGTAAACATATTTGAGTATATAGATAAATGGGTGAACGAGTGAATGTGCGTATAGGTTTAAAGTGTATGGATAGATAAATAAGGAAATGTCCGGCTGCTTAGTTTTTTGATTTGTTTTGGGTTGGGCGTTACGAGAGTACGAGAGTGTTTATTTTGTGGGGTTTTCTGACAGTTAGTGTATTATATTTTCGTATCAAAATTCTTTCATTAAATATATTCTATTTTTTAAGTGAAGAAATCTTTTTTTGGATCTTTAAATATTTTCTGTGTAGCTTATTTATTTTTCAAAGATCATTCCTTTGAAAATGCACTAACGCACTCACGTTTTTATCGTTCTATATCATAGTCTTTAATGAGTCGGTATAAGTGTCTTGGGGAAATTTTAAGATTTTCTGCTGTTTTTTTTACGTTTCCTCCCGTTTCCTGAAGGGCTTCTATTATGGTTTCCTTCCGCCATTTTGTTTTTATTTTATCCCAGCTTGGAAGTTCTTCCATTGTTTCTTTTCTTAATTCTTCAGGCAGGTCATTTGGTGTTATGTATTCGCCTTTGCATCTTATAAGTGATATTTCTACTATGTTTCTTAGTTCTCTTATGTTTCCGGGGAAAGGATAGTTTTTTAACCATCTAATCGCGTTTTCGGTAAAGCCTTTTGTCTTTTTTTCTTTATTTTCTGAAAAAATTTTAAGATAGTGCTCCAAAAGGAGCGAGATATCGATTTTTCGCTCCCTAAGAGCCGGTATCGCTATGTTTATCTGATTTAATCGGTATAAGAGGTCTTCTCTGAATTCTCTTAACATCGCGGATTGTTCGATATCTCTGTTTGTGGCGGATATTATTCGAAGATCTACTTTTTTGTTTTCAGTTTCTCCGACCCTTCTGATTTCTCCTCTGTCAGTAACGCGGAGAAGACCCGCCTGTATGGAAGGCGGCGCGTCTCCGATTTCATCGAGGAAAAGAGTTCCTCCGTTTGCCTCCTCGCACATACCATTTTTATCCCTTATCGCTCCGGTAAAAGAACCTTTTTTATGCCCGAATAATTCACTCTGCAGAAGAGTTTCCGAGAGAGAACTGCAGTCAACCGTTATGAAGGGTCTGTTGTTTCTCCTGCTCAGCTTGTGTATGGTTCTCGCGATGAGTTCCTTTCCCGTTCCCGTCTCGCCCGTAATCAAAATATTTACGTTTGTTTCCGCTATCTCTTCTATTGTTTTGTATATCTTTTGCATCGGTGCGGATATGCCTATTATCGAATGAAAAGATTCCGGAGGAGAAGTCATTTTCTTTAATTGTTTTACTTCTTCTTTCATTCTGTAAAGAAGGTCTCCTTTTGAAAAAAGAATACCCAGGATTCTTCCGATGGACTGCAGAAATTCTTTATCGGACGGCAGAAAGATATCTTTTTTTATCGTTGAATCCAGATAAAGAACACCGTAAATTTTTTCCTCCGAGGTTATAGGAACGCAGAGAATGGAACGGATTTTATTTCTCTTGATTGAATCCATATTGAAAAATCTTGAGTCCTCTACAGCGTCTTTCGCGATAATAACCTCTCCTTTTGCCGCTTTTCGCGTTATTGTCGAAGATATCCTTCTCGCGTCTTCCAGGGTTTCTTCATCTATATTATAAGAAGAGATAATAATGCTTTTTTCTTTTTCTTCTTTAAGAATAATTGCACCCCTTTCCGCGTTAAAAAAACCGGTAAGTATTGACAGCGCTTCATCGAATCTTTTTTCGGAATCAATCGATGAAAGAAGTTTGCTGATTTCATCATATGTATGAATGTATCCGCTTCTTGCTGAGACTTTTTTCGCGCATTCTACAAAGAGTTCGTATGTTTTGCTTAGAAAAAGACCTGCTTTTAATTCTTTAAATATTTCTTCGCACTTTTTAAGCTCTTCGATTGCTTCCTCTATTTTGTTTTCTTTTATTAATAACTGAGCCTTTTTAAGTCTCGCTCTTGCGGTATAAAAAGGAAGACCTATTTTAGAGAAAAGTTCAATAGCCTTTTCAAGGGATTTAATATCTCCTGTAATCAAACCCCAGGAGGAAAGAATTTTCCCTTTTTCGAAATCTGATTGGATTGTTTTTTCTCTATTTTTATAGAGTTTTAGAAGTTTTATTGCTTCTTCTATTTTATTTTGATTGAATAAAACCTCAGAGAGCTCGCGGGCGATATCTCTTTCATCTCTCGGGTCGCCTTCTGTTTTTTTTATCGCTTCTTTGAATATTTTTTCCGCCTTTTCCAATTCTCCTTTAAAGGCAAAAAAGATACCTTCCGCGTCTTTTAAATCGTATTTCTCTTCTTTTAATTCATCTCTCAGTTTTTCGACTTCAAGCCAGTTTCCTCTGTAAAGGTGGCTGTAAAATAGTTTATCTTTTAAAAATGGTTGGATTTTCCCGTATCTATTTTTAAAATCTTCTATTCTTTCTTGGAATTTTTCCCAGTAACCAATATCCAAATAGACAATACCAAGTTTTATAAGGCATTGATATTCAAAATTGCTAATTTTTAGTTTTTTAAACAATGAAAGGGCTTCTTCCAATTCCTTAAGAGCTTCTTTATATTTATCAAGCCTGAGAAGTGAGATACCTTTGCCCGTCATAAATATAGCTTCGTTTATGACGTCTTTTTCATCTTTTGCAATATCAATACATTCGTTTAAATATTCTATCGCTTCTTGATGTTCTTCGTTTTGCTGTTTTGCTATTCCTCCGAGAGTCAGAAAGTGTCTCTTCATTTCAGGCGTAAGTTTTTTTCTTAGTTCTTCTTCAACGATTTTTAAAGTTTTTTCGAACTTGCCCTTCGCGCATAAAATGCGTCCATTAATGTATTTAAGGCGCAGAGGCAATTCTCCTTCGTCTTTTTTGAAATCGGATATAAGTTTGGATGCTTTATTTAAATCTTCTTTTCTAATAAGAAGATATCCTAAGAAATAAATTGCTTCTTCTTTTACTTTGCCGCTGGAAGTTTTGACTGCCTTTTTAAAATATTTTTCAGCTTCTTCTTTATTTCCGATTCTCTCTTCGAGATTTCCAATTTTTAAAAGATAAAAAGGATTTTCTTCGCCGGAAAGCAGTTTTTTATAGATTGATAATGAATCATTAATGTTCCCCGTCATCTCAAAAAGTCTTGCGAGAACCATTCGATTAATCTTATCGTCTTTTATTGAGAGAGCTTCTTTTAAGAATTTGATCGCATCAGGATATTCTTTTTCCTTTATTCTCTTTTCCGCAATCTTTATTAGAGAATCCCGGTATTTTTTCTTCATTCCCAGGTCTTTCTGTAAGATATATAGAACTTCGGGAGAAGTGATCTTTTTTTCTATTTTTCCGTAGATATTATCTTTATCTTTTTTTGTTAACTTTTTGTAAAGAAATTCTCTAATCCAGTTATTTTTGAAATATATACCTTTTTTGTCTTTTTGGAGGATATTTTCCGAGATAAGAGAATTGATTAGAATATTAGGATTTTTTATTTTCAAAAGAGAGATTAAATCCAGGGTAATTTTTTCTGGGAATACTGATAATATTTTTAAAAGTTCTTTTTCCTGCCCGGGGAGATTTTCCATCTGAAATTTCAAATTCTCTTCTATGCTCTTTGGCAGGGGAATGGAAGAAATTTTCTTCTCCTTAAAGATAATTTTGTCGCCTTTTCTTTCGATAATTCCTTCTTCAATTAAGATTTCGATTATTTGATTTAAAAGAGAAGGATTTCCTCTCGTTTGTTCTGCTAAGAAGGAAATAAGTTCTTTTTTGTTTTCGAGCCCGGGGAAATTTTTATCAATAATATAAGTAATTTCTTTTTTATTTAGAGGAGAAAGAGTAAAAATAGTTGTAATATCTGAGAGTTCTTCAATATCGCTTGCTTTCTCATCCGTGCTTATCGCGATTATAACAGGATTTATTCTTATATTAGTCGCGTTCTCTTTAAGAATGCCGGAGGGCTGTGACGCGGAGGATATATTATCCAATAAGAAAATAATAGGTTCATCGAAAAAGGTTTTTCCACTTAGTAAACGATATAGCTTACCTGTAGTAACTTCTTTTACGTTAACTCCCGCGGATAAAGCTTTTATCTTAAATTGACTTAAGAGAGCCGTCTTTCCGATTCCTCTTTCTCCGTTTATCCAGAAAATATGAGGTTCGGGAAGACGATTAAGAAAAAAATCAAACTTTTTTAATTCTTTTTCCCTTCCTGAAAATAAAAGAATAAAAGAAGGCTTCCTTTCCGCAGTTGGAGTTCCAAGCGCGAGTTCCCTTTTAACGTCTTCTATACTTTTTAAGCGATTATTAAGGTCTTTTGAAGTCATCCGCTGGATTAAAAGATTTATTTCCCCGGGAACGGAAGGATTTTTTTCTTCAGGAGGAGGGAGTCCTTTTTTTAATTTATTTTCTATTATTTTAGATAGGCTGCCTTTAAATGCTTTTTCACCCGTTAGTATTTCATAAAGTATTATACCGACGGAATAAATATCGGAGGAAAAGTTGGGAGAGTCGGTTAATGCTTCGGGAGCGGCGTAAATGGGAGTTATTATATCGGGGTCATAACCCGGGTCGATAAGTTTAACGTTGTTTTTTTTATCGACAAAGATGTGAGTTGGTTTTAAATCTCCGCATATTATCCCCTGGCAGTGAAGAACGGAAAGAGAATCGAGAATCGAAAGAAGAATGCTTTTGAATTTTTGGAAATCGGTTTTTTTTGCAGGGATTTTTTTAAAGACCTGATCGATTGTAGGAAGATTGATTTTTTCCATTGAAAACCCGCATTTTCCGTCATCTTCAAACCACTCGTAAACCGATACAAAATGAGGATCTTTAATTTCGGAAAGAAGCTCAAATTGTCCGCGAATAATTTCTCTATTCGCATTATCTCCGATTTTGTATGCGACCTCGCCTTTTGTAAATATTTTCGCGAAATTTCCTTCTTTTAGAAGGTCAAGTTTATTTAGTTTCATTCCCCCCCGGTTCCTTGTTTCCCACGTATATTTATATTATAAGCGAATTTTGACCTCAGGTCAAGAGGGAAAAACCTTAGTTTGTAATTGGTGAATGGGTAAGTTAGGGAAAAAAGAAATAAATTAAGAAAAAAAAGTGAAAAATGGAACTATTAATGGATATTTTAATCTAAAAGTAATAAAATATAAAGGTTATTTATATCTTTTTATTAATGTACAAGATCAGGAGGATATATGATTAAAATTACAAAGGTGAAGAATGAATATTTGATCGAGTATATAGATCATTTAAATCACATTGATTATTTTGAAGGCAAAGATTATAATAGTAAAAGTGTTAAAGATAAAATGATCCGAGAAAGAATAGAAGAGGTAAAAAGTAAGCTTGAGAAATTGATAAGTGATGTAAATGCTTCTTCTGGTAAGAAATCCTGATTTCTTTGCTGAAATTTACGATTATGAAAGTTTGGTCCTTATCCTTTCCAATAGGGCTTTTGTTTTTATAATACCTTCGTATTCACTTAAAAGTTTACCTTCATATTCAATTCCCACGTATCCACGATATCCGCTTACGACAACGATTTGGAGCATTCTTTCGTAGTCAATGGTTGTTTCGTTTCCATTTCCATCGAAGTCATACGATTTTGCACTAACGCCTCTTGCAAAAGGCATCAATTTTTCTACGCTTTCGTATATGTTAATTCCTTCAGGGAAATTACCAAAATCAGGAAGAGTTCCTATAAGAGGATTATTTACTTTTTTTATAACTTCGGAAAGCCAGACGGCATTACTTGATAATTTTCCGTGATTTTCGATTATTAGGTTTATTCTTCTTTCTTCGGCGTATTCTGCGAGTTTAGAAAGACTTTCAATCATCTGGTCTTTTTGTTCTTCAGGAGTTCCATCTCCAAGGGCGTTAATTCTTATAGAATGACATTCTAAAAATCTTGCAGCGTCAACCCATTTGCGATGATTCAGAACAGCGTTATTCCTCTCTGTTTTACATTTTGCCCCCATATCCCCCTCATTGTCACACATTATGAGCAGATTTTTCACTCCCACACTGTCCGATCGATTTTTTAATTCCTTAAGATATTTAATGTCTTCCGCTTTGTCCGGAAAGAATTGATTTACGTATTCTACAGCGTCAATTCCGAATTGATTGCGGGCAATAATAGGAAAGTCGAGGTTGGATTCTATCCTATTAGCAAATAGATGTCGGTGCAGAGACCACTGTGCCAGGGAAATTTTGAAAAGAGGAGATTTCTCTTCAGAGTTCTTAGCTTCTAAGACTGCACTTTTGGTAATCGGATGATTGACCAGTAGAATTGGTGAATCGCTTAGGGCGTAAATTGGTTTTAAATATTTCATGTGGTTATATTAAAATAAATAAAAAAAAAGTCAATTGCTGTATTAGAGATGAAAAAAATTTACCGCAAAGACACAGAGAACGCAGAGCCGCACACCGCACAACCAAATTTAATTGTGTTTATTTAAAACCGCCCCTCATGCAATAATTTTCCGATTTTTCCTCTTTCCTTGTAGCCGAGTATTGAAATTAAAACCGCGAAAGCCAACACTCTTTGATAGAAAGTGTTTCCCGCGAGGGTTGTTAACGATATTAGAATGATGCCGAGACACAAATCTGATGAAATTATTTTTAAATTATAATTTACCGGAAAGATTTTATTTCCAATTATGTAAGAGAATATAGCAAAGAGGAAATAAGAAAATAGAGTCGCGACCGCCGCTCCCATTATATCGTAACGAGGAATTAAATAAAGATTAAGTGAAATGTTTATTAAAAGAGGCGTCAGGGCAACTGGTATTAAAAGTCCGGTTCTTGATTTTATGTAGAAACCAGCTGAAAAAATTTCTTCAAGACCAAAGAAAATATAAGAAAAAGCAATGATAGGAACGATTTTTTGTGCAATCCAGTATTCTTCTGCAACCATAGCCCTAAATATTTCCGGAGTAAAAAAAGAAAGGATTGCCCATAATACAAGAGAAGCGCGAACGAATATTATCGAGGAATCGGCGAAAACCTTCTTGTTTTCAGGGTTGTTATAAAAGAAGGCGGTCCATGCTCCGCAAAATCCGGATACCAATACGCCCATTACGGTTCCAAATTGATATCCGAGGGTATAAACGCCTGTTTTACCCAGTCCCAGAATCCATTTTATCAACCATCGGTCAATTAAATCAAGACCAACCCAGATGATAATGGAAAGAGGCAGTATCGGTAGTCCATAATTTAATAGTCTTTTTAATGGACTCCAGTGTAATTCGATGGTTAAAAATTTGCGCATTTCAGGATATAATAACAGAAGGAGAATAAAACTGCTTCCCAGATTGCCGAGAAGTACTCCGGCTATACCCATTTTGAAATAAAGTACAAAGAGAATATTAAGAGCTATATTTATTATAAGTCGTATAGTGTTTAGAAAAACATAATTTTTTGAACGGTTTGTAATACGTAATATTAAAAGCCCGGGACCGGACAGACACTCAATCCAGATCGTAATGGATGCGAGACGAATAAGATAAATGTCTCCTGGTGTTAAAAGAAAGTTTGAAAGCCGGGAGGAAAGAATAATCAATAAGAAAAGAAGAAGGGAAGAATAGATGAGACGGAAGAGAAAAAAACGACTAAAAACTTCTTTTTTATCGTTTCCTTTTTCGGTGAATTGTTTCAGAAAAGCTTCGTTTAGTCCGAGATTGAAAAATGTAATTAGTGCTCCGGAAAACAGGTAAATCATGGCAAGTTTTCCATACTGATTGTGGGTAAAAGTATGAGTGTAAAGTGGGATTAAAAAGAACCCAAGAGCTTTCCTTAAGAAAAGCCCAATTCCGTAAATCATAGATTGACCAAACAGATTTTTTATGCTGGTGGAGTTTTTTTTCAAGTTACGCTGTTAATTAGAATTTTGCTTATAAAAAATCGCAAGATTCTATCTCCTAAATTTTTCTATAAAGCTGATTACGGAAGAAACCTTGTGCTCCCATACTTGATTTGAATGATATTAATCCCCGGTTTACTTCCATGGAGTTGTCTTTAGATTCTTCCTGATTTACTCCCAGGTCCAGGCATTTAAATCCGTTTTTCTTTCCCCATTTTATAATTTCATACAGTAGATAATTGATTGGTCTGTATTCTTGATAATCGTAATCAAGGGCTATATAAAAAGCAAGAAGTGCTTTTTCGTTGCATACAAATATAAGAGAACCGCCCATTAGAACTCCCTCTCTATAAGCTAAAAAGAGTTTAAATTTATTTGGTAAAAGCCTATTAAGTTTTTTTAACTCGGTAAGGGTGTGAGTTACGGGAACGTCAAATTTTTCTTTATTTTTTAGTAAAATAGGATAAAAGTTCTCATAGTCATTGCTTAATTTTATTTCTATGTTTGAATTGATTGCTTTTTTTATTGCATTCCTTGAATTTTGGTGGCATATATTCATCGGATCGCCGGATAATTTTGATAGGTCTATTACCGAAGTGTACATATTGGCGGAATAGGAAAAGCCGTTATATAGTAGAACGTATTCTAAGTTTTCATTCATTTCTTTTAAATAAACCATCGGAGGAAAGGTAAAATATACATCTTTTATTCCGTTATCTCGACAGTATTCAAGAAATTTCTTGACGATGATATCCGTTTTCCTGAAACCCATATCGTCCATAACTATTCCTCCGAAACTTGCTCCTGCGGGTGATTTATAAATACCCTTGTTGAGCATTCCGGGTAATAGCGCTGCAGTAGTACTATCTTTTTGGAAGATTAAATGATGAAAATCGAACCTATTCTCAGGGTGATAACTTAAAAATTGTATTTTATGAAATATTGTGCCGTTATTTGCCTTGTCAACAAAATTGTCCCATTTTTCTTTTAATTCATCCCTATATTTTTCTATTATTATATCGTTCATAAATAGATTCTCGTTTAATATTTAAGATTTAACCCTATGTACCAGCCAACTTTTTGTTTTTTTGCGAAGAATAAAACACAAAGCCCACCTGTCCCAACACCGAAATATTTAATCACATATAGCACAGAATTTTTTATTGTTTTTATCCCAATATCCCATTTTTTAACAACAAATAGAACGGGTTTCAC
The DNA here is from genome assembly GCA_964474855.1 of uncultured bacterium. Lineage (GTDB taxonomy): Bacteria > Hydrothermota > UBA3072 > UBA3072 > UBA3072 > JAFGHJ01. The sequence goes on along the minus strand of CAYYUB010000027.1, from coordinate 8,230 downwards.
GAATGAATTAAGAATATTTGTGGTATTCGTGTGATTCGTTGTTCCTCTTTTTTTTAAATTAATTTTTTGGAAGGGAGGGGGTTTTGTATTCTGACTTCTGGCTTCTGACTTCTCTATTTTCATTTTGATATTTAATTTTTACATTTTAGCGGCTTTGCCGCGCTATGCCATAGCTATGTTTGTCCTCAGGAAATTTGCCTGTTTTAACTTCTTCTTTATATTGAATGAAAGCTTTTCGGATTATTCTTTCCAGATTAACGTATTGTTTTGAAAACTTTGGTTTGAAATCGAAAGATAAGCCAAGAATATCGTTTACTACAAGAATCTGACCGTCGAGATTTTTGCCTGCTCCGATTCCATAAACTGGTATTGAAACTTTTGATATAATTTCTTCTGCGAGTTTAATCGTTACTGATTCTAATATAATAGCGAATGCGCCAATTTCTTCAAGAATTTTCGCGGAATCCACGGTTTTTTTGATTTCTTCTTTGTTTTTCCCTATTACTTTGTATCCGGTCTGAAAGTAATATTGTGGATTTAATCCTATATGCCCCATTACAGGTATCCCGGAATCTATAATTGCTTTTATATTATCTTTTTGCTTTATCCCTTCTACTTTTACTCCGGATGTACCTAACTGGAGGAATTTTCCGGCATTTAATATTGCTTCGTCCGTAGTAGTCTGGTAAGATAAAAAAGGCATATCTACAATTACTGGAGAATTTTTGGCGCCTTTTATGACACCTTTTGTAAAGGTAAGCATATCTTCCATTGTTACGGGAATGGTGGTTGAATATCCGATTTCACAGGTTCCGACAGAATCTCCGACAAGAATCCAATCTATACCGCATTCATCGGCAATTCTGGCTATTGGATAATTATATGCGGTTATTCCTACTACGAATTCTTTTTTTTCTTTTTTATCCAGGAGGGTTATTATTGTTTTAAGTTTATCCCCCAATTCTTCCAACCAATTTTACTTTATTGCCATTGGATATTTCAGTCTTCCCCATAATTGAGGTTATATATCCAGAGGCTGTTTCTTCGCGTACATCTACAATCTGAATTTGCCCAAGAGGGACTATTAAATCCGCTTTTTCTTTATAAATAAGAAATACGTCACCCAGTTTAACTGAGCCCATACCGGGTTCTATGAAAACTACCGCAAAAGGTTTTACAATATCTGTTTTATCTTTAAATGCGATTATTTTTCCTTCAAGTTCATAAGTGGTGGGGTTAGCTTGACCTACAATAACCTCCGGAGAAGTATATTTCATAATGTGGTCGCCTTTCTTTATTTTCTCGTAGGATTCAATTACTTTAGCTGTTGAAAGATTTTCTCCCGCTTCCAGAATTTTTAACACACCTTTTATTCTTACTATATTTCCATAACCGCCTACTCTTCTATCCCACTTGAATATAACATATACATCTTTATCGTTGATGCCATCAGAAGTTCCCCTGTTCACTTCAACGTCATCGCCGAGTGTAGTGGGAGAGCCTTTAAATACAGGGATAGGTTGTATGAGTTTACTTACCCGACCTATACTGATGCTTCCGTCTTTAGTTATAAATCCGGCCAGAAGAGCTGCTTTCTTCGTGAAAGCATAATCTTCTGCTTTGACAACAGAGAAGAGTATTGCTTTCTCATCTCCAATTTCCATTGTACTTCTTGTTGCTCTTGATTCTTCTTGCAGTTCGCTCTTTGTACCTCTTATTTCTTTTACAAGACCTTCATCAACGGGCAGGGTCGCAGTTTGTTCTTCCGGAACGTTAGGTATTACAAATACTTCTCCCGGATAAATCCAGTGCGGGTCCGCAATAGAATCTTCATTTGCTTTATAAATAACTGGCCATAGAAATGGATCATTGTAATAATAACCGGCAATGTCCCATAAGCAATCTCCTTTTACAACAGTATGTTTTTTGTATTGAGCGACTAAAATGATACTGGTAGTTAAGATGATAGAGATAATAAAAATAAATTTTTTCATTTTTACTCCTTTTCTTTCACATATTTTAATTCAAGGTCCTGAATTATATTGTTTAAATATCCTTCCTCTTCCATATCTAGATTGCCTTTTGTTTTGTCTCTAAGTATTATGAGAGAATCAATAAGATACTCTGCCATCTCGATATCCTTGTTCTTTTTTCCGGTAGTTGGATCTTCTGCTAATCCCAGGGAAATGTATGATCCGGTAGCCAAACGCAGGATTATAGAAAGGAAAGTTGCTTTTTCCAATTTTTCTGATTGCTTTTCTTCTTTTTTGTTTTTTTGTTTACTGCTCACTTTCTTTACTCCTTCCTATCTTGACCAGAAAACCCTGAGGACTTTTTGGTCTCCAGAGAATTTATATTCGATCGCTTCTTTACATCCTTGTTTCTCCTTTTGTAGATTTTGTCCATCTCTTTAATTCTCCTTTGTTGTTTAATAAAATGGGCGAAAGAGGATTTGAACCTCTGACTTCCTGCTTGTAAGGCAGGCGCTCTCACCAGGCTGAGCTATCCGCCCTTTATTTTTATATTAATTCTTAGGCATTGATTTGTCAAGGTCTTTGAGGATTTATTGGTACGCAGATGAACGCAGATTTTTTGGATTGCCCCCTCACATCCCCAGATATTTTTATTTTTAAAAAACGAAATAAAATTGGAGGGTGTCGGGCTTTGTGTTCTCTCTGTCTTTGTGTGAGGTTAATCTGGCGTTTTGGGTTGGGGTTTAGTAAAAACAACAAAAAAAATCCTGTTTATCCTGCGTCCAATTATTGGGGTGGGGATTGGGGCCTGCGGCCTGTGTTCTCTGTGGTTAAACTTTTTCTTACCTTTTTTTCCTCAGTACAGTTTTGTAGAAATTTTCGGTTTTTTTTGCGATGTTGCTCCAATCATATTTTTTTGCGGTTTCAATACCTGTTTTTTTAATTTTTTGCCGCTTTGAATTATCTGTCAGAAGTGAAATTGCTTTATCTGCGAGTGATAATGGATTGCCCTTTTCAAATAGCATTTCTTTGTCCGGGATTACATCTCTGTATCCGTTTATATCCGAAGCTAAAACAGGAGTACCCGAAGCCATGGCTTCTAAAAGAACGATGCCAAAAGTTTCCCCAAATAGAGCGGGTGAACAGTAGAGATCGGCGCTGCGATAGTACACCGGAACCATTTTATTTGGGATCATTCCCTTGAAAACAATGGATTTCCTTAATGTATCGGGAATATCTTTTGGCGGAATTCCTTTTCCTGCTACGATAAGTATTGCATTGGGTATTTTTTTCTTTATTAATGGAAAAGCCTTTAGCATAACTGATAAGCCTTTTCTTGGATCTAATCTTCCTAAAAATAAAATGATTTTTTTATCGGGAAATTCCTTTATTTTTTCTCCTTCAGGGCTAAAGCGCCCCGTGTCGACTCCATTGGCTATAATTTTGTAGTTGCCTTTTGGAAAATGAGGGTAAATTTCTTTAAATGCATGATTAGATACGCATATTGAACCGTCTATTTTTTTCGAGATGCGGGTAAATAAAAATTTTGAAAGTTTATAATAATTAAAACCCGAAAAAGCAGTATGAAATGTTGCAATATTTGTAGAGTTAGAATACCTCAGAGCTAAAAAAGGAAGGTTAGGGGCAAAAGGGCCATGTGTGTGGATAATATCGAAGGAATTACTATTAATAAATGTTTTTACTTTTGAAAAAAGCATTGGAGAGAAGGTCCAGTTCACTTCACTTTTATTGGCGTGAAAGCTTATCCTGTTTCCAAGTCTTGTGACTTCTTTGTTTTCTTTTGCTTCAGGGTGTCCTCCTGTTAGAATATGTACATCATTACCAAGTTTCCGAAGAGCTTTTGAAAGATGATGAAGAACTTCGCTGACTCCCCCAGGATCCGGGTAGTAAGAATCAGATACTTGAAGAATCTTCATCAGAGGCAACTGCCGTTAATATAGAAGACGGATCGAAATCTACCTCGTTGAAAGATAGGGCTCTAATGATTGTTGTTTCTTTTGGGGTGTCCTTTGAAGCTTTACCTTTTCTCACTATTGCAACTTCTCCGTCCGAGATCATTACCCCTTTCATTCCTCCCTTCAGAAGGACTATCGATCCTGGTGGATATATTCCCATTATATCGAGGAATACTTTGACTAAGGAGGGATCGTAGATCTCGTTACTTTTTACAATGTATTTAAGTGTTTCAAAAGGACTTCTTACGTTCTGATAGATTCTGGGGGTTGTCATTGCGTCGTAAGAATCAACTATCCTGATAATGCGGGCAAAAAGAGTGGGTTTTTTTGTACTGATATCGGGATATCCGGCCCCGGAATAGTCAATATGATGCTCTAGTATACCGCGAAGTGCAAAGACTGGTACTTCTTCTACTCCTTTTAGGAAAATTATTCTCTCGGCGGAAAGATAAGGATGCTGCTTGATTTTTTCGTATTCAATATTGGTTAGAGTGTCCGGCTTGTTCAAAATATCACCGGGAATGTCTATTTTTCCGAGATCATGGAACAGCGCCGCGATTCCAAGTTCAAGCAAATCTTTTCTGGAAATGCCCAGCTCAATACCCATTGCGATTGATAGTATGCAGACATTCGCGGAATGATTAAAAGTATAAGAACCTATATCTTTGATTATTGTTAAAGCGATGAGATAACTTCTTTCCTTGAAAAGCAGTTCTGAGAATTTTCTTACTATTCGGCGGGCTTCATAGATATTCGATTCTTCTTCAATAGTAACTTTTTTCAAATAACTAACGGAATCAAGAAGGGTAGAAAGAGCTTCTTTTCTTATGGAACGTAAAATACCGTCTTTTTGTTTTGAGTCTTCTATACGTGCTATTTTTATAGATTTAACCTCTTCTTTCGTTAAGCTTTTAGAGATTTTATCAAAAGAGTGTTTTGATGTGGCAAGATGTGAGCCCAGAGTGCATAAAAAGGAGACAATTTCGTCAAGTTCTGGTAAATTGAGGAATACAATTGACCCGATCGATAGAGTTTTTAAATCATGGATCAAGGATCTATACCTGCCCATTATACCCATTTCCACTATTGCTCTCTCATCATTAAAGAATAGATGATTTTCGGAAATGGATAATTCTATTTTATTGAATTCTTTAAATAGTTCTGATAAAAATTGATGGGTTTTTTTGGCGTGCTGATAGAGTGTTTGACTCTTTGTTTGGAAAACCCGGGCAATATGGATTGAAGATGAAAAATATAGAATAAAGTTTCTGATATCAGTTTGTTTCATGATTTTTCAAAATCTTTTCAACTGTTGCTTTAAGATATCTTGAATTTCTGTATCGTGTTATAATATCGATAGCTTTTTCGTCTTTTACGTTAGATAAAGCCTGGATGGCCATTTTCTTGATTTCATATACCTTTTCATTAAATAAGTGTTTTTTACGTAGTATTGTGTTGAATATTTTTATTGTGTCATCGGTTGTAAGAGTGGAAAGTAATTCAAGCAGTGCTTTTATTTCTTCATTTGAAAGCTTCCAGAATTTTTTAGATAATATCCAGTCTCTGACAATTTCGAATTCTTCCGGAGTCCATATTGCTTTTAATTTTCCAAGGACTATGACTCTTACGGAAGAATCAGGATGATTTAAATATGCTATAACGTCTTTCCTTGATAAAACGGAAAAGAGGGCTTCTTTTACTTGAGGTAAATTCTTTTTCTCAAACAGTTCTTTTAAACATGGAATAAAGTATGGATCTTTTAGTTTTTTTATAATGGATAATAGAACAGAGAAGGTTTTTTCTTTGGAGTTAAGTAGACGAACTTCGAGTTCTTCTCTGTGATCGGCAAAGATATTTTTCAGTAAAGATACAATCAGGTCTTTTACAATAAAATCACTTGTGATTTCCAGTTCGTTTATCAGCGCGTCTACTCCTTTGATACCTACATATTCAAGGAGTTCAACCGCTTCTCTCTTTATTCTGTTTGAACCGGATGCGGTTAAAGCATGAAGGTATAATTGTAAAGCCGCTTCAGAGGTAATAATTTCTTTTATTTTGTCTTGAATTTGAGTGAGTTCTTTTTTATTCTCATTGAGACTTTCAATTAAATTTTTTGTTTGATATAAAGCAGAAAGGTTGCCCGCGGATAAAAATTTTGGAATAGAATCTTTAAGTATTGAGTATAGGCTTTTTCTTTTTCTATGGATTTGTTCATATGCGAGAAGGTCTTTAATGCTTTCAATAAGCAAGAAAGGAGCACGTTCTCTATCTATTGAAATCTGTGGTTTGTAAATTACTCCAAATTTCTGTTCATCTTTTTGGGTAGGGTCCTTTTTCTTTACTTTTACAGGAAGCACAGTGAGCTGGTTGCTTTTCATTTCCGATGGTAATTTTATATCTTCGTATTCATTAAGTTCTTTAACTTTTTCAACAGCTTGATAGATTATGTGGGGGAATTTTGCCTCCCAGAGATCTTCCACCAAGCCCACTGTAGAGGAATATTCTTTGTTGGCTATAATCGATACTAATGTCTCAAGTTCTTCTTCGCCGATTCCTTCAAGAAATGTTAAGGATCTTATACCGTTGCGGTACAGAAAAAGAGGAATTGAGGTTAAGCGTTTTGGGTCGGAATGTAACACTTTTGAATCATTCATGATTTTATCTTCGTCGATTAGTAAAACTATAGGACCTAATTCTTCTTGGACTTTCTTGAGCTCAGCAAGACTTTTCTCGATAAATTCCTTTGTTGTGTCAGATACTTTTTGATATAGCTTGTGATTTTTTATTGACTTTATGAAATAATTTACAAATGAATCCATATCTTTCATTGATTTAATTTTACGCTAACATTGAAAAATTTCAACCCCCTGACGATAATTGGACGCAGATTTTCAGGATTATCAAGATTTTTTTCTTTGTGTCTTTGCGTGAGTAATTTAGTCATCAATCACTGGTCAAAAAAAATATCGGTGTTTATCTGTGTTCATCCGTGGCTAATTATGTGTTGTGAGTGGGGTTTTAAACATACAATCTTATAAATCTGCGTCCTATTTATTCTACAATTCGGATTGCTTCTGGATCGGACGTGGTAATTTCCAGCCCGTATTTTTTGTGGTCAATAAGTTTACCCTTGAGTTCTATTTCCTTGTCGCTTAATTCTTCGAGATTAAATCCTTCGCCTTTTAATTTTGTTAAGCCCTCTTTCCAGAGTACAAAAGTAAATTGGTCTTTTCCTTCACCAAAATCAATGAAAAGATGTCCGGATCTGGAAACGTTCCAGTTGGTAGGTCTTCCTGAAATAATTACCCATTCTCCTATATTTTTTTTCAGCTTGGGTAAATCATATGGATTAAGCCCAAGAGGTTTTTTTAGAGTTTTACCTTTGGTCCAAAGTTCCGCAAATTTTTCTGAAAACTTACGGGTTAGTTCTTCACTTTCTTTTATTATAAGAAGATTTTCATCATTTAGTTCCTCAGCCGAGTGAGTCCAGTTGTAGGAACCGGTTATCAAAGTTTTATTGTCTATTATTGCAAACTTGTTATGCATTATTCCTTGATGTTTATCGATATGTGATTTGTGGGCACCGTCCAGTCTGACTTCTACTTTTCTCTCACTTAAGAAGTGATGTTTTGAGTATCCTATTTCTTCCGCGCTTTTTGCGTCGAGAAGGACTCTTACTTTTACGCCTTTTTCTTTTGCTGAAGTGAGGGCATTCGATAATTCCCGGTCTGTTAGTATGTACATTGCGACATCTATTTTTATTTTCGCGTTTTCCAGTTCTTTTAGAATTGCGTCGCGTGCTCCACCATTTGGGCTAAAAAATACCTGAATCGATAAGGATATTATTAGTAAAAGCATTTTTAAAAACATCCCCCTCTAATTTTTTGAGGGGGATGTTTTGATTAGTTGAAATACTCCAATATTACCTGTAAAAAAGCCCGATGACTCCGGCAATTATGGCAAGTATTCCGATAGGTATAGCTAACACAGTCATAACATTTTCGACCATCTTTTCATGTTCCTTTTTCGAGAGTATAAGTTTCACTAAATCAAGTGTTAATAACGAACCTGCAGCGATACCCATGAAACCCTGAAAGGTCCCGGCAGCTCCATGTGCTCCCCAGAAACCAATACTGGTAAGTATAACAACGACACCGATGGGTATCTTAAGAGCCGAAAGAGCTTTAACAGAACTTTCCAGCTTTTTATTGATCTTTTTGAGGAGATCCATTATTAGTATTAAGCCTCCCAAAATTAAAAATTCCATACGATACCTCCTTT
>CAYYUB010000026.1:0-17679 GCA_964474855.1 uncultured bacterium | reverse complement strand
GGGTCACAAAGTCGAGCACCGTCTCTCTTATATTCAATTAAGGATGTACGCTGAAACATAAATTATCTTTTACATGACCATTTGTCATCTTCCGAAATACCAAAAGAAAAGATTAAATCATCTTTTCCAACCCACAATGTTGGGATTTTTATTTTATACCATACATTGTTTTCTTTTAGGATGCTATCTGTCAAAGTATATTCCCTATTAACTGGCAAGGGCATATAATTGAACACTACAAGAGTTTCCGATTCTTCTTTAGGTTCCCGTTTGATACGTGGCTTATGCCTATAATCGCCAAAATCCAGCTTAACACTGGTTTTACTTATCCCTGATTTGTTATCGGATTTTATCTTTTCCTTGACATGAGACTTCAAAACATAACCAAAAATGTCGACAGGAGATAATATCTCACAATTGTTATTGTAAACTCCAAGTATTTCAACTGAATCGCCCTTTGCTAATTTTGCGACCACTGGGATTTTTTCTGCAGATCTTACCCTAATATCAAAATCGCTATTTAAATTTATTGTATCTTCTGCCACGATACCTTTTTCAATCCCATAGTGTTCGCACTCTTTGGTCTTCTTATTTATCTTATAAACACCTCTGTCTGTACCAATCCAAATCTCAATGCTGTCCTGCTCCAAACAAAAAATAGCAAGAGAATCACTTCGCAAAGGAAACTCTTTCCATAGCTTAAAAGTCGAGTTCGAAGGGGCAAAAGATACAAAGCCTACTGATGGGAATGCGTTTGCTTCATACGCATAAGTCGCTGTCAAAAAGATTATCAAAGAATCCTTTACAAAGTAATCACTTATACTCCCACTTTTAAAGATATCTGAAGGGTAGTATTTGAAAATTTTACTGCTTAGGTCAAAGATACCAAGTCCTCTTGTATTTAAAGAGGGTCCTGCAGAGAAATTATATGCAAAATAGATTTTATTATTTAAAAGTATTGGAGTAGAAAACCAGTATCCATATTCTTGAGACTCTGGTAATTCTGAAAACCCCGGAGGTGGATTTGCAGGGAAATATTCTGCCTCCTGTCCGCTGCTTTCCTTTATTATCGAATGTTTCAATATTCTATATATATCTTCACCTACTTCAATTCTGTATTCTCGGTATTTACCGCTCTTAGCTTTGAAAGTTTTATCTGTTGTACTTTCATATTCCATAGTTTCCAGGTCAAAACGAATAGTATGTACATAAATATATTTTTCTTCTTTTTCCATTCTTTTAATTGTATTGAAAGGGAATTCGTTTCCCTTTGAATAGTTTTTCCACGTGTTTTCCTTTCTATTAAAAACAAAAAGCCCGAATGAATTAGTCCCCCATGAGGCATCACTCCCACAAAAAACGTAATCTTCAGTTAAAACTATATGATGAATAAGAACTTTACTTATGGGATGCCTTGATTCTCCCCAGGAAAAAACAAGAAATGGTAATAGAAACACAGCGAACACGACTATAAATTTGTACGAAATTTTATTTTTGCTCTTTTTATTAAAACTCATAATAACCTCCTTGCTTATAAATTTAAATTTTTTATTCGAAAAGTATATTTGTAAAATCATATTTTAAAAGCAATAAATGTCAAGTATAAAACATTTTAATTGTTTGTAAACAGAAAAATAGCCAAAAAACATATTATCTTTGTGTCTTTGTGCCTTTGTGTGAGATTAATTTGGTATTGTGGGGAGGAGTTTTAAAAACAAAAATATATTTTTTTTGTTCTCTGTGCGTTTTTTCTTTACTCTGTGTTCTCAGTGGCTCTGTGTGAGAATTAGTTTTTTCTTCTTGACTTTAAATCCATCTTTCGTATTCTTAAAAAAATGAAACTTATTGAATGTATCCCTAATATTTCCGAGGGAAAAGATATAAAAAAAATCAAGGCTATAACCGAAGAAGTAAGAAATACTGCCGGCTCCTACCTTTTGGATGAATATTCCGGAGCATCAACAAATAGAACTGTACTCACTTTAGCCGGTCCCCCCAAAGTGATTAAAGAAGCAGTCTATAAAATATTCCGAAAAACCTCGGAATTGATTGATATGAGAAACCACAAAGGGGTTCATCCGCGGATCGGCGCACTTGATGTTTGTCCTTTTATTCCCATTGAAGACATCACAATGGAAGAATGCATTAAAATTACAAAAGATTTAGGGGAGAAAGTCGCCAAAGAATTAGGAATTCCGGTATATCTCTACGGCGAATCGGCAACGGACGAGAAAAGAAAGGATTTATCCTATATACGTAAAGGCGAATATGAAGGGCTTAAGAAAAAATTAGAAAAACCCGAATGGAAACCGGATTTCGGGAAGGCAAAATTCAACAAAAAATCAGGAGCAAGCATTATAGGTGCTCGAGATTTCTTAATCGCTTTCAATATAAATCTTAACACAAAAGATAATAATTTAGCAAACAGGATAGCAGAAAAAATTCGAGAATCCAGTATAAGAAAGACTGACAACAACGGAAAGAAAGCGAAAATCCCGGGTACTCTGAAAGAAGTAAAAGCAATCGGTTGGTATATCGAAGAGTTAAGTTGTGCCCAAGTTTCTACAAACTTAACAAACTTCAGAATAACACCCCTTCACCGCCTTTTCGAAGAAACTAAAAAAGAAGCTAAAAAATTAGGCCTTGAAGTTACCGGCAGTGAATTGGTGGGTTTAATACCAGAAAAAGCTATCCTTGAAGCCGGTAAATTTTATCTTAAGAAAAATACCTCCCTGGGAAAACCTTCAAAAGACGAAATAATTAACACAGCCATTTCTCACCTGGGTCTTTCCGACAAAGGCGAATTCAAAGTAGAAGAAAAAATCCTGGAATACAAAATCAAAAAGGAGTTATTATGAATATTTCAATCTCTGATTTCTTAGAAAGACTTTCTTCCGATTCCCCTACACCTGGCGGCGGTTCTGTAGCTGCCCTTGCCGGAGCTCTCTCTTGTTCTCTGACTTCTATGGTCGGAAACTTAACTTACGGGAAGAAGAAATACGAAGAACATTGGGAACAGTCTAAGAAAATTATAGAGGAAGCAAAAAACCTTAATGAGGATTTTCTTTCTCTCTTTTACGAAGATATGGAAGCATTTACAAAACTTATGGCAACTTTCGGACTTCCCAGAGGTACAGAAGAACAAAAACAAAAAAGAAACGAAGAGATTCAAAAAGCAACAAAAAAAGCCATAGAGGTTCCTCTTAAAGTAATGGAAAAAAGCCAGCGCGCTGCCGAGCTGGCGCTCGCGATGGCAAAAATCGGAAATTTAAACGCCATAAGCGACGCGGGAATAGCCGGAGAAATGGCTCTCTCCGCTTGCAGAAGCGCATCCTACAACGTACTTATCAATTTGAATTTTTTAAAAGATTCTGATTATTCTAAAAAAATAGAGAAAAAACATAGGAATATTTCAAATAAAGTTAAATCTCTCCAAGAAGAAATCGCTTCACTGGTCAGAAAAAAAATAAAAAAGTAGCCAATAAAGGGTTGATAAATTTAGATTATTTCATATAATTATATAATTATGTAGTCCGGGTCGTTAGCTCAATCGGCAGAGCACCGCCCTTTTAAGGCGGGGGTCGAAGGTTCGATTCCTTCACGACCCATAGTAAAATAGATTGATTTTTAGGAGGGTATAATAAATTTGCTGGACTATGTACACAACCAAGAAGCCTTTATTGAAGCGCTGTCCTTTATTGGAAAAAATAAAGGAGAGGTCGTAGTCAAAGAAGGCGACCCCGGTGATTATATGTTCATCATAGTCGAAGGCAAAGTAAAGGTTCTACTCAAAAGAGGAAAGAAAGAAATCGTTCTCGCCACTCTGGAAAAAGGTAATTTTTTCGGGGAGATGAGCCTCTTTGGGAAAAAAGCCCGCAGCGCATCAGTAGAAGCAATAACCGATTTAAAACTTCTAAAGATAACACGAGAAGATATTGATAGACTAAGCGAAACCAATCCTAAATTATTAAGTGAATTTACTATGGGTTTATGCACCGAACTATGCCAGAGGGTATCTCGTACAAGCACCTCATTGGAATCTTATTACCATATAAATAGAGCAATCCTAAAAAATCCTAAATTTAGAAACTTTTTACAAAAAATGTGGAATGAAAAGGAGGAATAAATGTCTGTAACTTTACTTTTATTGTTTGGTTTTTCGTCTTTTTCTTCAGGCAGTGGCACCTTTAATCTTTACTCGGCAAGAACCCTTCCGTTTGCGACTCTGAATTTTAATGCAAGTCCTGGTGGAGCAATTCAAGAGTACGGTCCCTATAAACACGTTTTTGCTAATTCGAGAATCGGTTTTACGTACGGAGTGATAGATCCTCTTGAAATATATATGGGAACTACAATATACGGCAAATATGCATACAGCAACACTTTCTTCAGTCCGGACGAAATAGAAAACGAATTCGGTTGGCAAAACCTATACGGCGGCATAAAATTTTATATCCCTCTTACAGGGTCCATGGAAGAAGGGGAACAATCTTTCAAATGGTTAGTTGGAGGGCACTTAGGAACTTCATTTGACCCCTTTAGTCCATCCAATAAAACCGAAATAATAGTTTCGCCGCATACCTTCGAACCGACTTATAAATATAACCCGGATTTAGCATTGGATCTCTTAAACGATTTCGAGATTTACCCTCTTCTCGTTCATGTAAATTTGGGCTACGTTCTAAAAGGAGATACCAAGGAGACCGGTGGCCTCCCCGGGTTTTCCAGCCCGAATGTGATACGTATCGGTGGAGGTCTTGAAATTGCAGCCGGACCGTTTACACGTTTTATTTTTGAAGCAAAAAACATAAGACCTGAAGATGGGTTGCAGGATACACTGACCGGTACTTTTGGTATCAGGTTTGTGGCTCCTAAAAAATTCTCTTTCGACATAGCAGTTGACCACGTTTTTAACGATTCAACTGACTTTATCCCCGATCCACTTTTTGATGAAAGTGGTCAGTGGAGATACAAAATTGGGTTTACCTTACAGAGTACCATATTAGAAAAGAAAAAGGAAGAAGAACCCAAAAAAGGTACTATAGTTTTGACGGTAAACGACTTAAACACAAACGAACCTCTCGTTGCTGCGGTAAATTTCAAGGACTCCCCACTTAGTTATGAGACAGGAGAAGATGGAAAAGTCACAATAGAAATCCTTCCGGGGATCTATAATTTAGAACTTTCTAAAGAAGGCTATCTCCCAAGAGAAGCTGCCATTACGGTAAAACCTTCTTCAACTATAAACATTAATACTGTTCTCCGGAAAGCAGAAAAAGAAACAGGTGTTTTATCGGGTACGGTAAGTTCTTTCAGAGAAGAAATACCCCTGCAGGCAACAATCGAATTTTTAGGAACAAAACTTGGCAATGTAATCTCGGATCCGCTTAAGGGTATTTTCCAGGAAGAAGTACAAGCAGGTACTTATAATATTCGTGTCTCGGCCGAGGATTATCTGCCTGAGACTTTCCCTGTAGAAATCACCCAGGGTAAAACTACAATAAAAAACGTTAAACTGGTGAAAAAGTTAAAGAAGGAAGAAAAAATTGTTTTAAGAGGTATTAATTTTGCAACCGGTCAATCAATTATTCCTCCATCCGAATATCCTGTCTTGGATCAAGTCGTACAGGTTCTCAAAGCAAACGAAAAAGTAAGAGTTGAGGTAGGGGGACATACAGATGCAGTGGGCGGCGATACTTATAATCAGGGTTTGTCTGAGAGAAGAGCTCAATCCGTTAGAAATTATCTTATACAAAGAGGAATAGATGCTATGCGCCTTGATGCAAGAGGGTACGGAGAATACCAGCCCGTAGCTTCCAATACAACTCGCGATGGTAGAAGCCAGAACAGAAGAATTGAATTTAGAGTACTCTCGGTAGAATAACGGGATAGCAACATAGATTTGGCTGCTTGATTTTTTATCATTGAGCTTTAAAAAAGATCTTAACGAAGAACAGGAAAAAGCAGTTACGCACACTTCCGGCCCCGCTCTGGTACTAGCCGGGGCCGGAAGTGGCAAAACAAGAGTTATAACTTACAGAATCGCTCACATTCTAGAACACAAAAAAGCAAACCCCAACCATATACTAGCAGTTACTTTTACAAATAAGGCTGCTGATGAGATGAAAGACAGATTGTATAAATTGGCACGGAATTCAATGAAAGGAATCTGGATCGGTACATTCCACTCCGTATGTGCTCGTCTCTTGCGTGAATTCGCCCCTTACACAACTTACTCAAGGAATTTCGTTATTTACGATACCCAGGATCAACATAATTTAATAAAAAACATTATAAAAGATTGTCAAATAGAAGAAAGAGAGCTCGATTTTTATTATGGTCATCGCACCATATCAAATCTAAAAAATAGACTTATTGATGAAGACGAATTCAAGCCGTACAATTATAAAACAGAACTCCTTAAGAAAGTCTATCAGGAATACCAGAGAAGACTGAAAGAAAATGACGCGATGGATTTTGACGATCTCTTATTTAATCTCTATACACTTCTCGATTCTAAAGAAGAAATCAGGAAAAAGTTAAATAATCGGTTCAGACATAAACTTGTGGACGAATACCAGGATACGAATCTTTCGCAATACGAAATATTAAAAAAATTATCAGAAAAATATAATGATATTTTCGTGGTGGGTGATGACGATCAATCCATATACGGCTTTAGAGGTGCGGATATAAACAACATCCTCGACTTCGAAGATGATTTTCCCAACGCAAAAATTTACAAACTCGAAAGGAATTATAGATCTACAAAGAGAATTCTTGAAGTCGCATCAAATGTGGTTAAAAATAACCGCCTTCGAAAAGGAAAAACCCTGTGGACGGAACAGGAAGAAGGGGAAAAGATTACTCTCTTCTCAGGTCTTACGGAAAAGGAAGAAGCCGGCAAACTCATAAAACTCCTAAAAGAAGAACTTAAAAAACGCAATAGAAAGGACATACTTATTACCTATAGAACAAACGCACAATCAAGGGCAATCGAAGACGTTCTCTTAAAAGAAGAAATACCGTACGTAATCGTAGGAGGAATAAAATTCTATCAGAGAAAAGAAATAAAGGATATTTTATCCTATGTCAAATTCATAATCAACAAAAAGGACACAATTTCTTTTTTCAGGATTTTAAACACTCCGCGAAGAGGTATAGGAAAAATAGCAAGAGAAAAAATTGAAAATGTAGCCCGAGAAGAAAATATCTCTCTCTGGGAAGCCTCATGTAAATTGGCTGAACAAGAAGTCCAGATCGCAAATTTTGTAAATCTTATAAAATATCTTGATGAAATAAAACGTATTGATGAACTTATAGTGGCAATAGTAGAGAAAACCGGATATGCGGATATCCTTAAAGAAAAAGACACGATAGAATCCGAAAGCAGGATTGAAAATATTCAGGAGTTGCTGTCAGCGGCATATGAATTTACCGACACATTCGAAAAGTGTACTCCCGAAGATTATTTAACCGAAGTGGGATTAAAAACCGATATCGATAGTTGGAACCGAACCGATTCCGTCAATTTAATGACCCTGCATAACACAAAAGGGCTCGAATTTGAAGTGGTCTTTATAATAGGAATAGGAGAAGGATTGCTACCCCATTACAGAAGCATTAAGGAAGGCAATATAGAGGAAGAACGCAGACTATTTTACGTTGGAATAACAAGAGCAAGAAAAAAATTATATCTATCTTATTTCCTGACACACGGAGCGGGATGGGAAAGAAAAAGACGTCTTCTCCCCTCTCCCTTTCTAAAAGAACTCCCTCCTGCGGCTATTCGTACCCCGGGAAATTTTGTACCTGGCATAAATGTCAAGAAACAATATATTTTAAAAGATACCAGAGATAATAACAAATGGGTAAATCATCCAATATTTGGCAGAGGAGAAATATTGGATGTTGTAGACGGAGATAAATTATTAATATCATTTAACGGCATGACAAAAAAAATAAAACGGAGGTTTTTCGAATGAAAGAAGTTGATATAAAACATCTTTCTAAACTCGCAAACATTCAGCTGGACAAGGAAGAAGAAAAGATACTTCAGAAAGACCTTGATAAAATTATAATACACATTAGAAAAATTCAGGAAGTCGAGGTGAACAAAACCCCAAACACTACTCACCTTAGTATCGAAGAACTACCCTTGCGGAGTGATAAAAAAGAAAAACCTCTGTCGGTAAAAGAAGTATTGTCAAACGCACAGAATCCAAGCAAAAACCATTTTACAATAAACAGGATGATAAATGAAGACGATTCTTGAATATCAGGAACAATTCAAAAAAGAAGAAATGACGCCTCTTGACCTGCTTGAGAAAAGCCTAGAAAAAATAGACCCGTCTCTTAATGCCTATATAACAGTAACAGAAGAACTCGCGAGAAAAGGATTAAAAAAAGACATACAAGGCAAACTTAAAGGCATACCCATTGCCATTAAGGATAACATAAACATCAAAGGCATTCCCACAACATGTGCTTCAAATGTTTTAAAAGGATTCATCCCACCATTTTCCGCTACTGTGATTGAGCGAATCCAGAGAAGCGGAGGTATCTTTACAGGAAAAACCAACCTTGATGAATTTGGAATGGGGTCATCAACCGAAAGATCGAACATCGGCCCAACCAAGAACCCTTATGATTTGACAAAAGTTCCGGGCGGGTCAAGCGGCGGTTCGGCTGCGGCTGTAGCCTCGGGAAGTGCTGTTATTTCACTCGGCTCCGACACAGGTGGTTCGGTGCGCCAGCCCGCTTCTTACTGCGGACTCGTAGGTCTTAAACCAACCTACGGAAGAGTTTCAAGGTATGGTCTGGTTGCTTTCGGATCTTCCCTCGACCAGATTGGAATTATAGGAAGAAATGCCGAAGATGTGGGAGTTCTGCTTAAAGTAATAGCCGGTTATGATCCTAAAGATTCAACTTCTTCCCAATCAAAAGTTGAGGATTACGGTAACCTTAACGATACACCAAAAAATTTAAGAATAGGTATACCGGAAGAATACTTCAAGCAAATAGACGAAGAAGTTTATACTTCCGTTATGAAAATAAAAAAAGCCATCGAAAAAGAAGGCATATTATTCAAATCGGTTTCCCTTCCAACCACAGGCTATATTATACCAACTTACCAGGTTATTTCGTACGCTGAAGCCTCTTCAAACCTTGCAAGATACGACGGAGTCAGATACGGTTTACGTAAGGACGGAGAAGACTTCCACGACACAATAAGAAAATCCAGAAACGAAGGGTTCCTTTCGGAAGTAAAAAGAAGAATCCTCATCGGTTCGTTTGTTCTTTCCTCGGAAGCCATTGCCGAATACTACGAAAGAGCGGACCTTATAAGGAGGCTAATCACCCAGGAATTCAACGATGTTTTTAAAGAAGTAGATTATCTTCTAACTCCCGCCACACCCACTCCCGCTTTTCCCATAGGAGAAAGAACTGATGATCCGATAAGAATGCATGTGCCCGACCGGATGACAGCCGGCGCCAATTTAGCCGGTATTCCCGCGGTAGCCGCACCGGCGGGAATGATTGGTAAACTTCCCATCGGCTACCAGTTAATCGGAAAACCTTTTGACGAAAAAGGACTTCTATCCATTGTCCGGCTCGTAGAAAAAATCGTCCCATTTCAAGGATTTATAAAGGAAGCTCAAGATGGCTGAATACAAAACCACAATCGGTATTGAGGTTCACGCTCAGCTTAAAACCGTTACAAAATTATTCTGCGGCTGCCCGGCAAGCTTTGGAGAAGAAGCCAACACAAACGTATGTTCTATTTGTCTCGGTCTTCCGGGAGTTCTTCCTTCCCTGAACAAGAAGGCTGTAGAACTTACCGTAAAAGCCGGTCTTGCTTTGAATTGTGAAATCCATACAAGATCGATTTTTGCGAGAAAAAATTACTTCTACCCGGACCTGCCAAAGGGTTATCAGATTACACAGTACAGATTTCCCATCGCAACGGGGGGAAAAATTTTGGTAGAAGGTAGGGAAATCAGAATAAAAAGAGTGCACCTTGAAGAAGAATCCGCAAAATCAATACACGAAAAAGACAAATCTCTTATCGATTACAATAGATCAGGAATCCCTCTAATAGAAATTGTAACGGAGCCGGATATAGATTCTCCGGATATGGCGGTAGCTTATCTTAAAACATTGCAGAAAATATTACAATTTGAGAATATTTCCGATGCGGTAATGGCAAGAGCTGAATTCAGGTGTGAACCGAATATATCCGTCAGTAAAGAAAAAGGAATACTTGGAACAAGAACCGAAGTTAAAAATCTTAATTCTTTTAAAGCGGTTAAAAAATCCCTTCTCTCTGAAATCGACCGCCAGACAGAAACTCTCGAAAAAGGCAAAACAGTAGAACAAGCTACGATACATTACTCCGAGGAAACGGGAAAAACCTGGGTAGCCCGGATAAAAGAGGAATCGTCGGATTACAGATACTTTCCTGAACCGGATCTGCCTCCTCTTTTAATCAGTCAGACATGGATTGATGAAATAAAAGCTGCCGTAGGGGAATTACCGGTACGGAAAAAAGAAAAATATTTAGAACTGGGACTTAATGAGAAAGACGCTAAAACAATTTCAAGTTTCACTACTACTTCTCGTTTATTTGAAGAAATTTTGAAAATAATTGACGAGCCCATCGAGGTAAGCAAATGGATACTCAGAGATTATAGAAGTCTCGGGGAACCCGACATTTCCGCAGAAAACTTTGCGGAGATGATAAAAATGGTTCTTCATGGGGAAATTTCAAGAAACGCGGGAGCGGAAGTGCTCGCGGAGATGGTAAAAACAAATAAAAACCCAAAACAAATTGTAGAAGAAAAAAATCTTTCTCAAATATCCGACACAAATGCTTTAGAGCGAGCTGTCAGAGAAATTTTCGAAGAGAATCCCGACGAATTAACTCGCTTAAAGGGCGGAGAACAAAAACTAATTGGTTTTTTCGTTGGTCAGGTAATGAAAAAAACCGCCGGTAAAGCGGATCCAAAAGAGGTTTCCCGGATAATATCCGAGTATGAAAAAAAACATTGAGATCAAAAAAGCGTCTGTTCACAATTTAAAAGAAATAGATGTCGAAATACCGCGTGATAAGTTAGTGATCATAACCGGTATTTCCGGTTCGGGTAAATCTTCACTCGCCTTCGATACAATCTATGCTGAAGGACAGAGAAGATACGTTGAATCCCTGTCAGCTTACGCAAGGCAGTTTTTGGGGGTTATGGATAAACCGGAAGTTCAATCGATAACAAACCTTTCTCCCACAATTTCAATAGAACAAAGAAAACTCTCTAAAAACCCGCGTTCTACTGTAGGCACGGTAACGGAAACATACGACTATCTTCGTGTACTTTTCGCAAGAACCGGAACCGCATACTGTTACAATTGCGGTAAAGAAATATCCTCTCAAACCGTAGATGAAATTGTTGCTCAAATTTTATCCTACCCGGAGAATTCACGTCTCTACATACTTGCCCCTATTGCCAGAGGGAAAAAGGGCACATTTTCTAACGAGCTAAGAAGAATCGGAGAGAAAGGATATGTCCGGGTAATAATAGACGGTGAAATCTTTGATATAGAAAGCATCCCCGACCTTGATAAGAACAAACCACATAATATCGAAATAGTGGTAGATAGAATAAAGGTAAAAAAAGAAATAAGAAGCAGGATAGCGGACTCTGTCGAAACGGCTCTGGAAGAAACCGAAGGAATATTAATAGTAAGAGATACCGATAAAGATTCGAACAGAATATTTTCTACAAAATTTGCCTGTGCCCAGTGCGGAATAAGTTATCCTGAAATTTCTCCGAGACTATTTTCTTTTAATTCTCCTTATGGGGCTTGCCCAAAATGTCAGGGTATAGGTACCGAGATGGAAATAGACCCGGAGAATATAATTTTTAACAAATCATTATCAATTTTTGAAGGAGCTATCGCTCCCGTAGGAGAACCCCGGGGGAGATTCCTGCAGGAATTAAATTCTATTGCATTAAAGTATAATTTAGATTTAAATATGCCCTGGAAAAATATTAACGAAAAAGAGAAAAATATTATCCTGTTCGGCGCCGATTACTGGGAAGGAGTGATTCCATACCTGAACAGAAGACACTTAAACACAGAGTCTGATTGGATAAGAAGTGAAATAGAAAAATACATGGTTGTAACACCCTGCGGGGAATGTAAAGGTGCACGGCTGCGAAAAGAAGCTTTGTCTATCAAAATAAATAATAAGAACATACACGATGTTACAAAAATGAACATCACTCAATCCAGAAAATTCACTGAAAGCATAAAATTTAATGACGAAAGGCAGAAAATTGCTTCCGAATTAATAAGGGAAATACTTCATCGTCTCCGTTTCTTAGAAGACGTAGGAGTTGAATATCTGACACTGGAACGATCTACCCAGACACTCGCCGGAGGAGAAGCCCAGAGAGTACATCTCGCAACTCAAATCGGATCAGGTTTAGTAGGAATTATTTACATACTGGATGAGCCTACGATAGGGCTACACGAAAGAGATATACTGCGCTTAATCAAAACTTTAAAATCTTTGCGAGATATCGGGAATACCGTAATTTTGGTAGAACACGATTTCAAAAGTATTTTATCCGCAGATTGGGTTATAGACCTCGGGCCCGGAGCCGGAACAAAGGGCGGAAATGTCGTTTTCACGGGGACCCCTCTTGATTTGAAAAAAAACGGTAAAACCATAACAGGCAAATATCTTTCCGGTAAAGAAAAAATCCCGATCCCGGCTACAAGGAATAAAAGGAAAGAAAAAAAGATTATCAAAATTTTGAAAGCTTCCGGTAACAACCTTAAAAATCTTAACGTCGAAATACCTTTGAACTGCTTTGTTTGTATAACCGGAGTTTCAGGCTCCGGCAAAAGTACTCTCTTGATCGATATTTTATATAGAGCTCTTGCAAGAGCTTTTCACGGTTCAAGATATTTACCTCTTGAACACAAAGGAATCGAAGGAATCGAGAATATAGATAAAGTTATAAATATAGACCAGAGCCCCATAGGTAGAACACCTCGCTCAAATCCTGCAACTTATACAGGAACATTTGACCCGATAAGAGAATTCTATGCGGAACTCCCTGCTTCGAGAGTAAGAGGATACAATAAAGGAAGATTTTCTTTCAATGTAGAGGGCGGCAGATGTGAAGAATGTAGTGGTCAGGGGCAAAAAAAAATAGAGATGCACTTTTTAGCTGATGTTTATGTTACCTGCAAAACCTGCAAAGGAAAAAGATTTAAAAAAGAAACTCTGGAAGTCGAATATAAAGAAAAAAATATTGCGGATGTTCTTGAGTTAACCGTCAGCGAGGCACTTGCCTTTTTCGGTGATATCCCTAAAGCGAAACAAAAATTAAAACTTCTGCAGGATGTGGGTCTCGGCTACATAAAACTCGGCCAGCCCGCAACGACTCTCTCGGGAGGAGAAGCGCAGCGAATAAAACTTTCAAAAGAACTGTCGAAAGTTGCAACAGGCGAAACTCTTTACCTCCTTGATGAACCCACAACAGGCTTACATGCTCATGATATTCGCTTGCTGTTAAAAATATTGAAACGTCTCGTGGATATGGGAAACACGGTCGTGGTTATAGAACACAACCTTGATGTTATAAAATGCGCGGACTGGATTATCGATCTCGGACCTGAAGGCGGAGAAGAAGGCGGAAAACTTATCGGGGAAGGAACCCCTGAGGAAATCGCAGAAATCAAAAAATCCTATACGGGAAAATTTTTGAAAGAAATACTACAAAAAAGTTAACCACAGAGTACACAGAGAGCACAGAGACCCACCACACACCCCAAATTTTATTGTGTTTATTTAAAACCCAACTCACGACCCCAATATTTAGACAGGATAAAAAAAGGATTTACAGGATTTTTCTATTTGTTTTTTTAACTCGGAACTAAAGACCTATAACTCAAAACAATAGATCAATCTACCCCTCAAAACATCTTAGCTAGACCAAAGCCCATGTAAAAGTTTTTATTCTGATTATTATATGTGAAATCGAGACGGGCTAATGGGAAAAGAGGAATAACTTTGTTTATCGAAAAACCGACCTCGCTCATATAACCATCATAATATGAGGGGGTATAGCTCAAAGCGTTTAGTTTTTCCTCTGAAAACCAGGTTCTTCCGGCTGCCCCATAAACAATTATTTCTAACCCTAAATTAGCTATAAAGTCTAACCCTAATAATTCGAAAGGCGAAGTACGGAAATTATGCTCCGCTAAAATGGCGGCATATTTTTCACCCTCGAGTGGTAAAGGTCTCAAGCTCCTAAATATTCCGAACTCGCTAAAAGAACCAGCAGTACCATAAAGCATTACATGTTTCTGTATTGGCGGATCGCCATAAACACCTCCTGCCATCAGTTTCAAATCGAGAGTGTTGGACATCATCCTCCTTTTTAAAAAGGTGTTAAACCTCCATCCGAGACTTATTTCACCTCTTGTAAATGAATAGTCCGAACTAAATATGTTAGGCGAACTGTGTTCAACTTTAAAAGAAAAATTCTTTTCAAAAAGCTTGAATGCCGGACTGTTGTTTCTTTTTAATTCGCTTTGCTTGCCTATATGTAAAACAGAATCATTGTCCACCGATAACTCGAAATTCAATGATCTTAAATTCCCTTCCATGATGGACGGATTAGGTCGTGTGTCTTCTTTCTCAGGCATGTTGCTCATCGATGAGTGTTTTTCCACATTAACACCAAGAGCTAATCTTGTTTGGATTTTTTTAATATCGTATTTTAATTTTCCCCTTATGCCTTCATTCCAGTAGTAGTCAAAATAATCCGCTTTTGAGAGGCTTCTTAAACAAAGTACCGTTATAAAACTTGAGAATGTATTCGATTCGCAGCGAACATCAGTTCCCCTGAAGTAATTTACATCTAAATACTTGCTTATCAATCCTACTTTCAAAGGATAATCGGAAAATTCTTCCGCAAGGTTGGTTATACCAAAACCTAATTGGAGTCCTATCAGATTCTTATAATAAATGATACCATGAGCTCCGTAATAATTACCTTCTACTCTGTTTTTCCACCAGGCTGGAGAAATTGAATAATCGATGGTTTTTTGAGTCGTATCCCCAAACATTTCTCCGAGCGCTTTCCTGGCGAGCGGAGCGAATAGACCTTTTGGGTTGAGCATCTCTGCTGCCGTAATAGAGCTGTCGCTATTCTCATACGCTTTTTTTTCCTCTCGTGCAAATGGAACCTTATCTCCTTTAGGAATTAATAAGGTGTCGGTTTCCTTTGAATAAATTTTTTTATCGCTTTCGTATAAACTATCGGGTATCGGTATATTTACCTTATAATTTCTAATCTCAAAAAGAGTCTTGCCGGTTAGTTCGGAATAACTGACTAATAGATCTGCTATTTTTTCCTTACTTTCTTCGAGCAGCGAAACAGGAAGCCAGTAATCTTTTCCAAAATTGCTGAATTGTTGTTTTGCGTTATATATAAAATTTCGTACCTCTGGAGGCAACCTGAAGCCTCCTGCCGGTTTTAAGTCAACACTCAATAACACATAATCCGGGGTCTGAACAGTTACTTTCCCTTCAGCCAAAGGCTGTAATTTATCCTTGGGCTCTACGGATATCTCATAAATAAATTTATCTTCCGTTTCACGCTCGGATAAGAGTTTGAAGTCGTAATACTTAAGAGCATCGGGATGAACTATATTAATAAATTTAAAACCCATAACTTCTATTTCTTCATCATAAAAATTTAAGAATACATCAAGTCCTACTTCAGGTAGTTGGAGTTTTGCCGATTCTTTTTTTGATTTTATTATCTCTTTAAATCCTCTCTCTTTATCCCAATAGATCTCAGATACGGTTTCGAGCATATGGGTTAGACTGTCTTCGTTGGAAAGAAATGTTCGCATATAAACATCAGCCTTGAACGATTTAAGTTTATCTTTCATTTCCTGTTTTTTCTTGATGACTTTCCGCATTATATTTATCGCCGGATCCTGCCCTGTAACAATAACCCCTTCGCTCTCTACAGGGATAGAAATTAAATCTATCTCTATATTATCTTCGGTGCTATCTCCGACCATCAATTTTCTTGTTTCATATCCTATGTATCGGATAACAAGAGTTGCCGGCAGGGAGTCTAATCTAATCGAAAAATTACCATCATCGTTTGTAATGGTTCCTCTGTAAGTCCCTTCGATTTGAATGTTTGTCATCGGCAGTGGTTCCTTTGTTGCTGAATCTTTTACTGCCCCGTGGAGAATTTTATAAGCAAACAATTCGGGGCTGGCTATTAATAAGAGAAAAAGAGTATAAAAAGTATATTTTTTAAACATTTTAATTAAACTCCTTTATGTTTAATGCTTATTAAGTTTATTTTTTGATTTGTATTATCAAGAATTATTATTACTTAAGACCTTTTTTCGCTACAAAAAGTTCCCCGATAATAGGATTTAGACGAATGCAGACTTTTCAAGTTGTTAGTATTTTAGGCGGTTAAATCGTTAGGTGTTTTAAAAGGAATTTCCAAACTAATTAAACAACTATTTGACTATTTTTCAATTTGACTTAGTTTTGGGGACTTAACTTAATAGACATGTAGTGTCTGTATTGATTGTAGATTTTTTTCACTAGTTTACTAATAAACAAATTAACCGATCCGAAGGATTTTTTCCCCTTGAATATTTAGGCAAAAATGCGCATAATTATACTAACGGAGTAAAAAATGAATTGTCCGAATTGTGAAGAAAGCGAATTAACTCCGGTAATGACTAAAAACGGAGTGCTTGTAGATTATTGTCCGAGATGCGAAGGTATCTGGCTGGACAGGGGAGAAATATATTATTTCACAAAATCTCCCGAATACCTGCGCCGGAGGATTAAGGATGGGTTGAAAAATTCCAGACTCTCTAAAAAATTAAACCCCCACACCCAGACTCCCCTTACCGCACTTCCTCTCAGGGGAGACAAAACGATAATTTACTACTGCCTTAAGACAGGCGGTATCTGGATAAATAAAGACGTATTGGATGAATCACTAAAGGAAAAATATTTCTTCCTAAGGATTGAAATAGATAAAAACACCTTTCCATCCGAACTCACTCCCCCTAAAGGAATACCGTTTCATCTGCCTAACCTGGCTCTTACTTCCGGAGTGACTCTTTTCTTACTTTACGGATTACTTTCGCTTATTCTCATTACCCTGGTAAATCTCGAATACCTTGAGCCAATCATAGCTTTAATTATCGGAATCGGGATAGCATTCATACAATTTACGCTGTCTCCTTTCTTAATGGATCTCACTTTACGGTTTTTGTATAATATGAGATGGACTTCGCTTGAAAAACTCCCTTCCCATCTTCAGAATTTTCTAAAAGACCTTTGTCCTAAAAATAATATCAGAATCCCGCGTTTTGGAATAATTTACGATGGTTCACCAAACGCTTTTACCTACGGACATGCTCCCAATAACGCGAGAATTGTAATCACATCGGGGCTTATGGACTTACTCGGTGAAGAAGAACTCGAAGCAGTAGTTGCACATGAAGTAGGTCATGCCGTACACTGGGATATGCTGATAATGACTATAGCATACGTCGTACCTTTGATTTTATATTATATTTATCGTACTTTAATTCGAATCAAAACAAGAG
>CAYYUB010000025.1:0-18026 GCA_964474855.1 uncultured bacterium | reverse complement strand
TCGAACCTTTTCCATTATCATAGTAATTGCCTCCCTATATTATAGCATTATTAACGAACTTTAAAAAACTAAAATAGCCACTAAGTCACCAAGGCACAAAGAAGAATTTATGGCAATTTAAATAAAATTCGGCCGTTATAATCAATCTGTAAGTATATTTCCCTCTTCAATATAACTAACCAATTTTTCCAATCTCTTAATTACTTTTCCCCTACCAAGAACTTCTAAAAGTTCAAATAGACCCGGCCCAAAAGTCATCCCGCTAACCCCCAGCCGGACAGGATGTATAAGCTCTCCTGCCTTACAATTTAGTTCTTCGGAAAGTCCCCGCAAAACACTTTCCATGTTTTCCTCATCAAAAGGGTCCAACTCACTGAATTTTGTTATTAATTTCTTTATTCTAACTTCAACTCCCGGATAAATTCTTTTTTTAAATCCTTTCTCGTCATAAGTAAAATCATCTGTAAAAAAATACCGTCCTATTTCAATAAAATCTTTTAGTTTATTAGCCCTACTCCCCATCGACTTAATAACTTTAGCAAGATAGTCCGGATCATTTATTTCAAATCCATTATCCTTCAAATATATCTCAAGCCTTCTAACCGCCTCGTCTACATTTAACTTCCGTAACCATTCTCCGTTAAGCCACTCAAGTCGGTCGCGGTCGAAAACAGCAGGTGTCGAATGCACATTCTCAAGCGTAAATTTTTCTTCCAATTCTGCCAACGAAAAAACTTCTTCTTCAGTTTTCGGAGACCATCCAAGAAGAACAAGACAATTTATCATTCCTTCCGGGAAAAATCCTTCGTTTTTGTAATCAAAGATATCCACCGCGTCTTTCCTTTTAGAAAGTTTTGTTTTGTCCTTACTGAGTATTAAAGGCAAGTGTCCAAACCGCGGAATATCCCAGTTAAAAGCTCTGTAAAGGAGAATCTGCTTTGGAGTGTTCGATATATGGTCGTCACCCCTCAAAATATGACTTATTTTCATCCGATGATCGTCTACGACCACAGCCAGATTATACGTCGGAGAACCGTCAGCCTTCAACAACACAAAATCTTCGATCTCCGAATTTTCTCTTTTAATTTCGCCGTGCACCAGATCATCGAACCCGGTAAAGCCATCGCCGATAAGAAAACGTAAAGCCTTCGGTCTCCCCTCTTCCTCAAATCCCTTTCTTTCCTCTTCCGATAGGTTATAACATCTCCTGTCATACATCCATCTTTTCTTAGATTTCAAATACTCTTCTTTTCTCTCTTTTAACTCCTGCGGAGTACAATAGCACCAGTATGCAAGACCTTTATTGTACAATTCCATCGCTTTTTCTCTGTATTCTTCGAAATGGTCTGATTGAAATAAGATTTCCTCATCCCATTTAAGATCCAGCCACTCAAGACCTCTAAGGATGGACTGGACCATAGAATCATCCGACCTTTTTAAGTCAGTATCTTCAATTCGGAGAAGAAATTTCCCATTATTCGCGCGGGCAAAAAGATAATTAAAAAGAGCTGTCCTTGCCGTACCTAGATGCAAATATCCTGTAGGCGAAGGAGCTATTCGTAATCTTATAGAACTCTCATTTTCACTCATTTATTGACTTCCTCATAGTTTACATATATACTCTCTTTACAAGACAAGTCAAGGGCACTCTTATCCCCCTTCCACCCTACCCAATAATAGGACGCAGATTAAAAAAGGATAAACACAAAGAGCACAAAGCCACACCACATCCTAATTTTATTTTGTTTTTGAAAAGTAATAATATCTTGGGGATGTGAGGGGTAAATCCTAAAAATCTGCGTTTATCTGCGTCCTATTTTATTAAAATTAGGACTTGACCCTTCATAGGATACACGTTATAATTTAAACTATGGATTTTCTCGTAAACCACATAAATTTTCAGAGAGAAAGAAAAAAAAATTACCACAGAGAGCACAGAGAATTAGGTGTGGTGAAAAAAGAAAAAAACACTGAGCACACAGAGAAAAAAAGAAACAGACGAAGTTGTTTCGGTCTAAGTAAGAAGGTAAGGAGAAAAGAATGAAAATCGCAGGAGTACATATAGAAAGATATATCATGGTTGTAAGAGACAACAAAAACGGTCAAGTAACTCCTTTTAATTTCAAGACTATTGAAGAATTATTTAATTCTAAAGAAATCAAAAAATGTGATAAAATATTTATTAATGCGGGAGAAAATAATTTTCTTATAAAAACTAAATTTTTTCCTGAAAAAAGTCCCGATGAAGCTACGAATTATGTGTTAGAACATTTGGACGAATTTACTGTTGGTAGAGGTAAAGAATATATCGTTAAGCTTACCGCAGCGCCAAAAGAGAATGGCTCCAATGTATATGTTATTGAAGGGAAAGAGAAACAAATACAACAAAGAATTCTTGACTTACCCGTAGAAGATTATAGAATCTCGGGCGTTATACCGGATAATTTCGCAATATCATACCCATTTATGCTTAAAAAAAATCTGGGTGATTTGCTTTTGATTGTTGAAGTAGGAACGGAGGAGTTTATACTCACGTATCTTGAGGAAAAAATAATAACCTTTACCAGAAGTGCTTTCTTTGAGAAAAAAGAGCTTGCGGATTCTTTAAAAAAGGAAATAGAGATTTTATTGCATAGGGCTGGTTCTGTAAATAAGATATATTTTACGGGTAAGTTAACGGATAAAGAATTAAAAAAGTTCAAGAAAGAAATTCCCCCTTATAAAAATAAAATCAATAAATTTAATGGTCCTGGGGACCTTTCTTCCGATGCGATTCTTGCTTATGGACTTTCACTCGTCCCTCTCATGGAATTTGATAACGATCTTACACCTGAATATATAGCAATTAAAAGAGAAGAATGGAAAAAAGAAGCAAAATTCAGAAAGTTTACCCGCAGTATAGCTTGTTTTATGGGCATTTTATTATCTCTACCTTTGATTTTATTAATTGCAGGAGAGATATGGCTTTTTATATTCAATCGACAAATAAATAAGCTAAGTAGTTCATATGAAAAAAACGAAAAAGTTCAAACAAAAGTGATTGAATTGAGAAAAAGATTAAAGTTACATGAGGAGACAAGGACACCTATACCATGGGGGTACTTCCTGTTTGAGATTTCCCGCAGGATTCCCGACAATGTTTACCTTAATGGACTTGATAGCGAACCAACAATAAATGAAGACAGAAAGGGTTTTATTTTTCATTTGACAGGTGAAGGGAAATCACAGGAAGCTGTTATGGAGTTTTACTCTGAAATACAGGATATGGAGATAGTGGAAGAAACGAACATAAAAAAAATTAAGAACGAAAAGGGTATAACCAGTTTTGCTTTTACCGTTGTCTTATATTCCGAATAAAGATACCGGTTTTAAGATGAATAGATGTTATTCCTTTTTGAAGTTCAATTTCCCAATCCACAACTTTTAACCGCTGAAGATTTATTGCGTCAAAAGGAAGTGAATATACTGGACGGGAGCTTTCGCCGATAAAATCACTTGGAAGATAGTATATAAATTTGAAAGAAGTAACTTTTGTATTTGCCGAAACCAGCCTTCTTTTAGAATTAAAAAATAAAGAATCTTTCCAGTAAAAAGAGGAGAACTCACCTTCTTGATTCAGAAAAGAAATACTATCCTCATCCGCATAATATAATTCACGGGCTCCCGTTAATTCCAGTCTTATTATATCGCATATTTTTACACCTTCTTCCGTCAATTGATTCCTCCATTTGTTCGTATTTGTTCTTCTTTGTATCTGTATTAGGGTTGAAAACAATAGGGTACTCAGGATACCAAAGATAAAAAGAGCCACAATTACTTCTATTAAAGTAAAACCTTTCTTCTCACACAGAGCCACAGAGAACACGGAGTCCCACCACACCCCTTTTGATTTATTTTTTTTATTTCCATAATTAATTTCTTTGTGTCTTTGTGTCTCTGTGTGATAGTTGTTTTTTCTATTCAATTTTTCCATTTATAATTCTACTTATACCATTTTTCATCAAAGCTTCTCCAAAATTCAACAAATAACCTAATTTATAGTCTGTTAACTTAAGATAAGTAAGTATTTGTTTTTTATGGGCTTTTGTAACAGATTCAACAGATTTTAATTCTAAAATGACTTTATTTTCAACTATAATATCCGCTTTGAAACCCTCATCAAATTTTATATCTTCGTATTCTATCGGTATTGAAACTTGTCGTTCAATAGATAATCCTCGTTCTTTTAAGTTGTGTGCTAAGATAACTTCATATACAGTTTCAAGAAGTCCGGGACCGAGTTTTTTGTGGACAGTTATTGCAGTATCAACTATTATTTTACCAATTTCATTTTCATTCATTTTTCTCTGTGTCTCCGTGTCTCTGTGTGAGAATCGTTTTTTTGGGTTGTGGGTTGGGTTTTAAACAACATTATCCTTTTTTCTCTGTGTCTCCGTGTCTCTGTGTGAGATTATTTTTTTTATTTCCATAATTAATTTCTTTGTGTCTTTGTGTCTCTGTGTGATAACTATTTTTTTTCATAATCTTATTGTGGTTTCAGCAATTGAATAACCAAAATCCTTTTTTTATTCGCATAAACTTTAATACTGCACGACGGGGGTATTTCTGTATTCGTTTTTAGAATAGTCTCATAGAGTGTGCCATCTAAGGTATCTATTGTAACCGTATCATCTTCCGCTTCTATCCCGGCAACAGTATGTTCGGCTTGCCTCCGCGCAAGAAGCAACGCGATTCCCTTCTGTCGCACATTATTTGACAAGGAATAACTCTTTAAAAAAAACTGATAAAAAGAAAGAAATACAACCGCGAGGATTGTTATCGATACGACTACTTCAATTAAAGTGAATGCCTTTTTTATTTTCTCTGTGTACTCAGTGTTTTTTTTCTTTTTTAAACACACAAAATACTCCGCGTCCTCTGTGGTTAATCTTTCTTTTCTATTAGTTTCCATGTTTTTCTTTTTAGCTTGTTTGTTTTAATATAGGCAGAAATGACCATTGATTCGGGGATTCCGGATCTAATATTGCCTTCGATTACATTGCCATAATGACCACTTGAGCTTCTGCCGTAAAAAGAATGCGCGCAGACTAAGCCTTCTAATTTACCTTTAATAGAAACTTTCCCCGATGAATATATAAGACCTCTACACTCAACGTCCTCTTCTATCGTAATAATATTTTGGTAGGCACCCGCAATAGTTTTTTCCGCTGTTGAAATCGCGGTACCGGAGAATGAAGACGATTCTGTAAACCTTATGTGATTTGTTTCGCCTTCCGAGATGAGTACTGATGATTCCGCTACTGTCGCGTACTCCGCGACTCTTATTTCTTTTTGCGAGATAATTTCTCCCGAGAAGTAACTATACCCGCTTAAAACGACGGAATTAGGAGAAAAAATAGAAACATTTTGCAATTTTGAATCATACTGAATCCTAACTTCTCCGTAAGCAATAAGGGTTAATTCTTTTAAAGTCCCATTCTCCACAATTATATCTGAAGTACTTATAATGGTTTTTGGGTAGTCAAACGTATCGTCTCTGAAAAACACCGCATCATTCACATATATGATTTCTTTATTTGGTATATCCCCCGCATCGTAAAATATCTGCGGAGAAAACAATTCGGTGTCTGCTTGATAAGGAGATTGCAAGTATGCCTGGAATGAGCTTATTTTATTTTTGATACCCGATGAATTCAAAGTAGGAAGAGAAAACCTGAGTTTTATTTCTCCGTCTATCGAACCATAGATTTCCGGCTTTTTATCTATTTCGAGAACAGCACCGGCGTTAGCAATACTTGAATCCAACTCCGAGCCGAATTCGGATAACATGGTAACTTCTTGCTCTTTGAATTCTCCTGTAGTTGTTATACTCAAAAATCCTTTTTTCGATTTCGCTTCAGTAACCAAATATCCTCCAAAAAGCGAATCTGTTCCTTTATATTCCGAAGAAGGTAAAATTTGCGTCATTCTCGTCATTCCTGAAGAGGCAATATAAAAAGCCTGCTCCCAATTTATTCGTTTACTTAATCTCAAACTTTGTAAGTTGCTGATTAATAGGAAAGTTGCTATCAAAGAGGATATTGTAATAATAATGGTTAAAGTAAGAAAAAGAGAAAAACCTTTATTTGAAGCCGATTGTCCTTCTACCGTATTCATCGATTATGATTTTATCACGTTTAATCTTTAGAATCTTTATTTGATTTATCTTGTCCCCTTCGTTCACAAAAATTGTCTTTCCATTATCTATACTGATTGCCGCGGATGGGTTTTTATTATCCCAAATAATTCCCTTTATAATAATAGATGAAGGCTTCCATTTTTTCTGAGAAACACTCGTTTTCTTTATTTTATATCTAAAGGGATCTCTTTGGGCTTTAGTTATTTCCTCTAAATGTTTCTTTTTGAAGTGGATTTCTGCTTTAGGGCGAAAATCTTTACTCTTTTTGGGCAAGGTAGCAAACAACGCAATGGTAAAAGTGAAGATGAGGGAATATGCTATTATTTTATTTATTGACATTATCCGAAAGAAATAATCTAATCCGAAGGTAAGCTGAAATGCCTGTTGTTGTACTTGATATTTTTAATTTCTCGATTCTGTAAGCTTCCAGATTTATTTTTTGGAGGAATAAGCAAAGATCCGCATATTTTCCCAACAACTCTAACTCTACTGTAATATAAGAGATATTTTCTGTCTTCCTTATAGTGGAATGAAATATCGATTTTGTGTGAAGGTCAAAAACCTTAACCAAAGAAAGTAAGTGGGTAATTCCTTCGGATACGGTTTCAAATTCTTTGTATGCGTCAAGTTTTTTCGAGATATATTTTTCCAGAGATAGGTAATAATTATGTTGGGCTTCTCCGGAGGAATATAAATAAAGTCTGTTTTGGGTAACAAAGAGCTTTTTGTTATTTTCGCTAACCATACCAATCAGGTGAATAAATAAAAGAAAATACAGAATCAGACATGGTACTCCAGCAAGGATGTACCGACGGTACTTATTCATTTTCTATTTCTTTTTCGACCTCGGCTGCTTCCCTTGCTTCTTTTTCCTTTTTTAATATATCATCAAAAATAGATGTCAAATTGCCTGCCAATTTTTTTGCCAATTTGTCGACAACATAATTCCAATTTCCTTCTTTTTTTGCTGTAGTCATTCCCGCAAGCGAAGAATTCTCTTTAGGTTTTACCTTTACAACAACCTCATATATTTTATTTTCGGGGTTTTTAAGACGCGGGAGGGAAGAATTTATAGCGAAACTAACGTAATATTCTGCCTCCAATGAGTCTTCGACAGGCACAATCCATCCTTTTGAGTCCCTGAAAACGTAAAATTGTGTTTTATCTACGAGTTGACCGTATCTTCCTTCGATTTCTTCAAAGTAAACTTTTTTTGTTTCCCCTTCTTGCTGCGGCACAGCAAAAGGTTTAGGAATGCAACTAATGATAAAAAATACTACAGACAAGAGAATTTTTTTCATTCCACTTTATTCCAAGGTATAATTTCAGGTGTTAAATATATAATAAGCTCTGTCTCGTCAACATTAATGGATTGACTGGAAAACAAAAAATCTCCTATCAAAGGAATATCTCCAAGAATGGGAATCTTATTTTTGTTGACAGTTTCAGTTTTTTGTATTAGGCCGCCTATTATTGCCGTTTCTCCCTCCTGTAATTTCAATGTAGTTTGAATGGAACGTTTAGAAAGCTCAGGCAACCCGTCCGCGCTTATCCCTTTAAGTGATGAGACTTCCACTTCTACATCGGCAGTTACGTCGTTTTCTTTTCCCACCCAGGGAGTTATTACCAGTTTAACACCTGCCTCAACTGAGTGAACCTGGATCAAAGGATTTTCTGCAGTACCGATCCTGGTTCTATAATAGCCTTGCCATCCTACATTAATACTCGCTTTTTGACCGCTTATTGTTACGATACTCGGCTCAGCATGAACTTTTGCTATTCCCCTTTGCTCCAAAGAATTAATCATTATCATGAATCCCGCGGGAATTTCCACGGAAGTTCCTAGATTAAGTGAGGAGGAAATATATTCGAGAATATCATCTATATCATCTTTGTTAAAAGTCGCTTTGAATCCCTCGGAGCCAGTTCCTTCCGAACTTCCCGACGACGCATCGGTTATGTTTTCGCCGGCGTTTATACCCAGTTCGGAGAGTTTTTTTCTTGAAACCGATAGAACAATCGCTCTCATTTTTACCCTTTTCGCGGG
Source organism: uncultured bacterium (assembly GCA_964474855.1). GTDB lineage: Bacteria > Hydrothermota > UBA3072 > UBA3072 > UBA3072 > JAFGHJ01. Next base: position 9,801 of record CAYYUB010000025.1, on the reverse strand, counting down.
AATGTCGACTTCTTCTAAGAATTCTAAAATTTGCCTTAACTGCTCAGGTACCGCTGAGCAAAGAAAAGCATTGTGTTCTTCCACCACTTTTATATTTGAGGGGGAAATGGTAGAAGGCAACAATTTGAACGCGTCGTCAGCCTTAAGATATTTCAGTGGAAGTAGTGTAATCGCGGATACTATACCCTCTCCCGGTGCTTTTCCTTCGATTTTTCCTACCACAAAAACGTCACCAATCTTTCTATATCCGAAATTTGTTCCACTAAGAACGAGGTCAAGAGTCCTGCTTAAAGGTTGATCTTCTACGGTTGCCGATATCTTACCTGTAAGTTCACCGTAAGTTACGATATTCATTCCTGTTTGCCCGGATAGATCATCGATAAATTTTTCCAGTTCCATATCCTTTACATCCATAGAAATGAGAGTATCACGCTTTACTCTTATTTTAGAGGAAGACCTTCTTCTACTGCTTCTTTCTCTACCCCTTTCTTCTATCTTTGAAACTTCGATGATTCCGTCTCCTTCCATAACTTCAAAACCTTTCGAAGTAAGAAATGCTTTCAACCCCTTATTGATAGGGACAGCCTTGAGATACCCGGAAATTTTTGTATCTCTTACTTTTTCCCCGGCAATAATTGTTAAACCGCTTTGTTTGGAGATTTCTCTTATTAGGCGGTCGATTTCTACATCATCGCAATCAATACTCAATAAACCGTTTTCTACAATAACATCTAATTTTGATGTTTTGCCTCTTGTAAGGTAATATACATTATCTTCCTTGTTAACAGAACATCCAAGACTTTGTGCTAAAGTAGCCAAAAGTTGCTCTACGGTAACGTTCGAAAGAAAAAGAGTCACGCTACCCTGTACATCTGACCTAAGTACAACGTTTAATCCGTATTTCTGATTTAACAGTTGGACTGCTTGTTGGGCAGGAAGATCTTCGAATGATACAGATATTTTCTTTTCTTCTTCTTGCGCCTTAGCATTTAAAAAGAAAACCAATAAACAAATAAGAAAAATTAAACGTTTCATAATGCCATTATGATAGTGATATTGGAATCATTTGTCAAGGTATCCCCTCCCAACTAAATAATTGGACGCAGATTAAAAAAGGATCAAAAGTATTAATTTTTTGTCGAACCCAACATAGACCAAAAATATATTGACAGGATAACAGAATTGGCAAAATAAAAAATCTGAGTAAATCTGCGTTTATCCGCGTCCTATTATCTTTGTGTCTTAGTGTCTTCGTGGCTAAAAATACCCTTGACAAAAATCCGTTTTTTCCTACACTGATTATTAGAAGCTATACTGAAATTATCGTAAAAATTGTTGTTGGCAAATTAAATTTAGATTTTACAGCTAAAAAATTAGTTATAACAATAAAACAAAGGAGGGGTTATGAGAAAGTTAAATTTAATAGGTTTAGCATTATTTGTAATTAGTGCAGTTGTTTATGGGCAATCAGGAACTGATAAATCAGAAGTATCATGGGAATCGGGAGCAGAGAAGTTTTTTGTTGATCCTACGACAGTAAGGACCGGCATCGGTACGACGAAGCCTATTTGTGCTTTGGATGTGGTAGGCCGCATTCGATCCAGACATCCCAAACGACGATTCCCCTTTACCAAACATCATGATAGAGCGACATTCGTGGTGCAGGGATTCGATGGAAGTACATGGAAAACTTCTATGTTACTCAAACCAGCCTATCAATATTTTTCAGGGAATTTAGGTATTGGGGTAATGATGCCGGAAGAAAAATTAGATGTAGCAGGTGTAGTGAAGATGAATGGGTTTAAATTGCCTACAGGCGCAGTAGACAGTTATGTATTAACTTCTGATAGTAATGGTACAGGAAGCTGGCAGTCTATACCATTGCAGTGGTCACAAAACGGAGACGATATTTATTTCAATACAGGTCAAGTATGTATCGGAGTAACAACTCCCCAATCGGCACTAACTGTCAACGGAACAATCACAGCAAAGGAAATTGAAGTTCAGGTAGACATTCTTCCTGATTTCGTTTTCGAAGATAATTACAAATTAATGTCACTTAATAAACTCGAAAAACATATTAAAAAAGAAAAGAGCCTGCCTGGTATTCCTACCAGTAGAGAAGCAGTAGAAGAGGGTTTAAAATTAGGAGAAATGCAGGCAAAACTTCTCGAAAAAGTCGAAGAATTGACTTTATATGTTATTGAGCAGAATAAAGAAATAGCAGAGTTAAAAGAAAAAATATCGAAGTTGGAGAAGTAAGAGAAGTAATGTAAAGATTAAATATCAAAATGGAAAATGACAAATCAAAGAAAAAAAACAACGAATCACACGAAAGATTCACCGCAAAGACGCAGAGAACGCAGAGCCACACCCACAACTCCCTTTTTATAGTGGTATGGGCTTTGCTTTTTAAATTTTGATATTTTATTTACCAGGAAGGGAGGCATAAAATGAGTTTATTAATGATAATATTTTTAATTAATAGTACCGGGCTTTCCGAGGTAAAACCCCTTGGCGATTCCGATTCATTGGAGGTTAAAACAACTTCCGCTACCACAAGTGAAGGGGAAAATGAGCTTGAATATACTTGGGGTATGGATACTTATTCTGTAGGCTTTAACAAGCATTCTATTTCAACTAACACTCCCGAAGAACAAGTGAATATAGCTAGTGGAACTCTTGAGTTGAAAATAAAACTTTTGAGTCTACCTATACGTGGTGGTGAGGACTACGATTTATATCTTACCTACAAAGGTTCTCCTTTATCTCTTCCGGAAATAGACTTTGACAATGATGGTGATCAAAACGGGCGCCCTTATGGATTTCCTTCCGTCGTTGAGCCTTTAGAACCTAATGGTAATATTGTATCTTCGGATATGGGTAATTGTGGGTTGGGGTGGAACATAATGCCGGGAGAGGCATCGATTAGTCATCCATCGAGACTTTCTTGTTATGATAGCGAAACCGCTATTCGAAGGGGGTTTATTAATATTAGTGATAATTACTATAGTTTAACTGAATTTCGTTCTGAACCTGATGATGGAAGTTGGCATGTTATAGGGAAACCGGACTGTCTTTTTGGTTATAGTTCTTACTATCCGGTTCTTAATACTCCGGGTTGGACTTATACATTTAACGTTGGACCTCTCGATTATCCTGAGGTCGGAAGTCATCCTCAATATGGTAGGAATTTGTTTCTATTGAATAAGATAGAAGACCGGAATGGCAATTTGGTAGAGGTTGAGTGGAGTCCAGAGTTAAATGAAGGTGAGGGGCGTGACCCCAGGTACAATTGGGATACACCTCCGGCACGTAGAATACCGGCCAAAATATGCACTCCTACTGATACATGTTATATATTCAGGAAATGCATAATACCGTATATCCCTCCTGATGCAGATATACCAGAACTCCCAGGCAATTACTGCGCCTGGCAATTTTATGTGGTAGACTCGGTAATGAAAAGAGTTAATGGAGAACAGTTTACAGTAAAGTTTTATTATCATCAGGAATGGCTTGAAGATGTAATGGAATTCTGGTATGGACATGCCTCTGTGCTTCTAGATTCAATAGATTTCTTAAAAAATGGACAGAAGATTAAACCTTCTTATAAATTCGAGTATAGCTCTGGTTCTACGGGTGGGGAACTCACAAAGTTTACGAGACCCGATGGAGCTGAATATCACTATTTGTTTGAAAATGTAAGCTATGCGTACGAGCGCATGGATTCAATGCAAGATCCTCTCGGATATACGAAAACTCAATATAGACGAATATCTCAAAAAACGATATATTTTCCGGGTGAAGGTGGGACTATTGGTACGTACCATTATCTATATGGACCTGGCTCCCCTTACTCATTATCGGAAAATTCTGTAGGGGCTAAGTGTACCGGCCTTGCAGCATGTGGGCCATGCAACTGGTATTGGCCTGGCGAGTACCCTACACCGACATATTATTCAATTTATAGGAATTGTACAGTCGTTTATCCAGATAACGAAAGCATAAAATACTTCTTTGTGGATTCGGCTTATATAGATAAATATCTTGAAGTATCAGACAGACCTAGCGTATTCGAGTGGGCTTTTGATAAAAATAATTATCTAGTTCTTTATCCATCAATAATTTTACCTGTTGAGAAAGAGGCGTTTTACGGTAAACCGTATAAGATTGTGAAGTCGACAGGCAGTGAGATTACAGAGTTAGAGCAATTATATTGGGGTCTAGGAGATGATGTCGCACCCGAAGTATTGTCAAGAAAACCTTTACATCCGGTGTTGAAGTATAAGTTTGTGCAAAATAATCCGAACAATGCTTCACTTGAAAGTGGAGAAAAAGCAAAATTGTATAAATTTGAGGACTATGATAAATACGACAACATATTGGAGCATAAATTTCTGGGGGAAGTAACATATCAAGGTGAAAGCTCTAGTGAAACATTTGAGTTTGGTTCAGGTATATATGAACAGGAATGGAAAAATGAGAATTTACCTAATTATAATGATACGACAAATTCGGACAATTGGGAGGTAAGTATAAGTTATCTTTATCAGGGTAACAATGCTTATGAAAATAATTCTTTATGTCTTTATGGCCTTGCGGATTCGACATTAAAGTATGATGGTTCCGGGAATCTTGTTAAAAAGATAAAATATGAATATGATGATCCTTCTTCTTTGGTCGATATTAGTCCCAATCCAATTTTTCATAATCCTGACTGTGATGTAAATAAAACTATTAGAGGCAATATGACCAAAAAGACCGAATGGATAAATATGGATGGAACTCGTTCAGAGGAATATTGTTACGATATCTGCGGTAATCTTGTAAAAATGAAAGATTATATGGGTCATGATTATGAATTCGATTATGGCCCCGCGTATGTATTTCCGGATACATTGGAATATCCGGATGGTTCAATAGAGGATTTTGATTTTGATAAAAAAGGTAATCTTGTAAAAGTTACAGACAAGAACAATGTATCCCGGTATTTTGAATATGACTGCTATGGGAGATTAACATTAGATAGCATTAGCGGCGGCGACTTACTAAACAAATATCAATACTACGATTTTGAAAGGTATGCAAGGACGTGGTCTTACTACAACAATTTTGATGCTGATGTCACGTACTATTATTACGATGAATTAGCACGACTGAATAGGAGTAAACGAACATCCTATTCTGGCAAGGAGATAATAAAAGAGTATTTTTACGATCCTAATGGACGTATGAATAAGGAAACGGTACTGAGGTTCAACGATGCGGTAGTAGCGGATACAGTAAAGAAGAAATTTGACGTTCTTAATAGGGTAACCGAAATAGAATATCCTTCGGATTCCGATGATGAAATTGTCGAGTATTTCTATGATGGAGATACAACGGAAGTTTATGATGAATTGGGTTACCAAACCACATTAATAAATGACGCATCAGGTAATTTAATCGAAGTTATAGATGCTCTTGGAAATTATACTGATTATTATTATGATGTAAATGGAAACCTTGATTCAATCATCGATGCCGAAGAGAAGAAAACCGAATTTGAATACGACTGGTTGGGAAATTTAGTTAGAAGAGAAGGACCGGATAGGGGTAAAAACACATTCGAATATTATCCTAATGGCAATATAAAGCTTACAGTGCAAAATTCAGGTGATTCAATCTTATATGAATATGACGAATTAGGCAGGATCGTAAAGAAGGGACGTAGTTTGGAAGAAACGTTGGTAGAAGGCCAAACTACTGAACTTTACTATGACAATACTGCCCATTGGATTAAGGGCCAATCCGGTTATAATACGTACTACTGGAATGAACTGAACAAAGATCTTTCGGATTACGGCAAGATAAGAGTGGAATACGAATTGATGTGCGATACAATACTCGACTTAACTTATGTGGTGCCATGTAGTCTTCTTTTAGTTTCGTATACTCCTACTGAAGAAATAAGAGTTGGTATTTCGAATTATCCTTTGATTATTATTGAAGGTGATCCTGCCTGGAATTCATGGAAATCTTTTTCTAATACTATTGATAAACCTTTTGATAATCTTGTAGGTATGATATTTAAGCATACCTGTGAGTGTTTAAATCATCCGGAGTACGATCCTACCTGGTCAGACGGTATTAAAGGTTTAAGGATAACGGGTATAAAAATGGAAACGGAATACGAGGTTTCAAACGTCTTAGAATCTTACTATTATGATAATTACGATGATATTGGAGGGGTAGTTTATAATCCACCTTCGGGCCTGCATTATTCCGAAGGTAGACTTACAGGGTTTGAGAACGCTAGCGTTCGTGAAGTGTACTTTTACGATAAATTTGGAAATCTATGCGAAAAATTGGTCATCCCGTTAACTGTAAGTGTAGGTGAAAAGAATTTTAAATACTCTTACGACTTGAAAGGTAGAATAATTAAACTGCAATATGAGGATGATTATAAAGTCGAGTATAGTTATGATAACTTTGATAATATTTCCTCGGTAATCATTAATAATGATAAAACGGTAACCCTCTCATCCACAGCAGCAGGACTCTTAAGCGGTGTTCAATTCCCTGGATGGGTAACAGATACATTTACATATCAACCCAGGAACTGGATGGAGGAGATGGAGGTAAAGGATATTTCAAACCCTTATCAAAGAGAATTTGAATATAATAACAGAGGAGAATTGTTAAAGGAGCTTGATCCTTCCATTAACCCAACTGCAACCACTTCAGAATATATCTATGATTCACTTGGTAGACTAACTGATGAATATAGAGGAATTTATGAAGATGGAGTTCTCCAACAAGAGATTGTCCACGACTTCACCTACGATGCGGTTGGAAATAGAGATGAAGTTGATAGTAATACTTATACTTATCATTATTCGGGAACCAATAAAACCAATAAGCTAAAAAATGACGGATTTCATACATATGAGTATAACGATATCGGATGTATCAGCTCAAAAACTGATGTAAATGGTACGGTAGACTTTTCTTACGATTCAGAAGGCAAACTTACCGATTTAGAAATTTCGGGTGATGGAACTAATCATTACAAGTATTACTACAAAGGATACCAGAGAATAAGGCAGGAAGAGTTGGGAGGTGGTGGTACTATAGTGGAAGGTTTTATATATTCCTGTGAGGTAAAATCACAAGACCTTAGCGGAGGTAAACTTGAAGCGGTTTTTCTAAATGAAAATAATAATGAACTCGGTACTCAGTTTTTGCAAAATATACCAGACACTGATGAAAATTGGATAACATTATCCGGAAATATCCCGGAAGATGAATTTCCTTCCGGCACATTTAAAATTAAATTAAGAGTAAGAAGGGAGAGCGGCAGCACGGGTAGTTTATGGGTTGGTGATATGAATGTAGATATAGAGGAGGGGCAAGCTGACCAGTCATATAATTATTTCTACGATAATGCAGGGAACCTCATAATGGTTGAGGATGATGATCCCTCCACCCCACCCACAAGATACATCTACGCGGGAAAACGCCTCCTTGCAACCGAAAATGATGGTTCTCTCTATTTCTACCATCTTGACAGAATCGGTTCACCTATTATGATTACGGATGAGGATGGAGAAGTGGTAAAAGAAAAGAAATACGAAGCATTCGGAAATTTAAAATGGTCCAGTGGTACTTATTCGGACAACCGTGAATTCACCTCAAAAGAAAAAGATCCTACAGGATTCCATTACTTTGGCGCGAGGTACTACAGCGGGGATATCGGAAGATTCCTGAGCCCTGACCCGCATACGTTGATATCACAAAATATAAATCTAGCTAATCCGCAGGAGTTAAATCCGTATGTTTATTGTATAAATGATCCGGTAAATCTCTTCGACGCTAATGGCTTTGAATACTATGTTGATGAATGTGGTTATATTTCACACGATATTGAGATAAAAGACCCTAATGATCCATCAGTTTTTTTACATACTAATGGAAACAATAATAAAATTGGCGAGATTGGCGGCAAAATAGATGCAGATATAATCTTTAGCAATTTACTGGAAGAGCATGCTTCAGTTGCGCAGAGCTTAAATGCTCTTAGGGATGCTTCTACTTTTGAAGGCTTCGTTAAGGGAGGCGGAATATGGGATATAAAAAGGAATAAGGAAACCATATATGGTATAGCTAATGACGACCAAACGGTTTTTATCTTTTATGGGGAGGAGATGAGCTCGCAAGACCTTGGGAATTTCCATTATGGAGTAGTAGGGAAAGCAGCGGGGTACCTTCGGTGGGTTTTGTTGTATATGGCTGGTAGAGCGCAAATAGGAGAGAAACGTTCTAAAAAAGAATGGCAGACCTTTCCTTTCAATTTCCGGTCACCATATGGTGATGATCCAGGAGATCAAATGTGGATAAACATGGGCATCAATTATTATGGTTTAGAGTATGGCGGAAATCAACAGGGATATTATGGGAGCGGTATGTATCACGATAAACATGGGTTATTCACAGCTGACCGGTAAATCAAAAATGAGGAGAATGTAATATGAAAAGGTGGAAAAAAGTTACATTAATCTGGGTAATTCTTTTGCTAATTCCTATGTGCTATCTTGTCTATATATTCTTTGTTTTGGTAGGTTCGGTTCATGTAGAATTACTTGATAGTATAAATATACCTGATAAACCGTATAAAATAAATGCCTATTATGGTGATGGAGGAGCTACCGGAGGAGGAATAGGCCTTGAAAGGGAATACAAAAATGGAAAAAAGGATATAATATACGTTAGTGATGGTTTTTTTAATGATGTGAAAGCATTGGAGTTAGTAAATGACAATAAATTAAAGGTAATATTGGGCTTTAAAGATAAGGATAAGCCTCCATTCTCAAAACAGGATACGGTCTTCATAGATCTGGAGGCGTTTGAAGATAAATGAAAAAATACCTTTAATTCGTGGGAGAACAAAAGTTTTTATAAAATACTTTAATTTGTAACGGAATGGCATTTAACAAAAATGAGTTGTAATTATTGTTATAGGAGGCAATTGTGATAAGTGTTTTAGGAAAAAAGGCACAAAACAGAAAAAAAGGGGGAAGGGAAATTCCGGAAGATATGCAGAATGAAAAGCTACTAAAAAAAACGGTATTCCTTCTTATGATAAGCGGATTATTTATTCTTTTTTCAAATATAATAATACGTTTTTTTGGGGTTCCTAGAAATTCTATACTTGTAGAACTTTTATTTGGGGCAACAAGCGGTATTTTTTACGTAAGAGTTCCTTTCTTTTACCGGTTTGGAATATTAAGGAATGAGTTAACAATTTATGGTTTCGCTTTGATTGATTTTGTTTGTGCTTATTATATTTACAAAGGCAAAAGGATATTTAGATGGATTGCTTTTATTCGTTCTTTATATACTTCCGTTAATGGATTATTAATAATTATCTTTTATTTTTATATTTTAACCGGTTATATTTTTTATATCTATTATGGAGCAATCGTTACTCTTTTAGTTTTAAGCAGGAAAGCATCTATTCCTAACATTCCAAAAGAAGATATAGCTTAACATTTTCGTCTAAACTGTTAGGTATCTGGGGTCAAATCTCAACACTTGACAATTTAATTCATCAGATTAATGTGTATTTGGGGTCAAATCTCAACACTTGACAATTTAATTCATCAGATTAAAGTTATTACATGGCAAGGCCATTACGGATACAATATCCCGGTGCTTATTATCATTTGACATGCAGGGGAAACGACAGAAAGAGGATTTTTGGTGATGATAAGGACAAGGAGAAGTTTTTAAAACTGTTAGAGAATTCATTAGATGTTT
>CAYYUB010000024.1:0-18609 GCA_964474855.1 uncultured bacterium | reverse complement strand
GCAATTGTAAATAACCATGAAGACAATTTCGACTCTTCCTTAAATTTGTTTTTAACAAGACTCCTATACGCCCTAATGTAAGTCTCCTGTACCACATCATCTATCGCGTAATAATATTCGGAAAATAAGCAACTTCTTATAGCTTTTAAAACAATACTTTTTGTTTCCTCTACGATAGAGGCAAAAGCCTCCTCATTCATAATTATTTTTTATCTTCTTTCTCTTTAAATCTCGGTTTAGGCTCGAATTCTTCAAGCTTCTTTGCCAGTTTTTCCCGCTGCTCTTTTGTAAGAATAGAATGCATTTTAACTAACCTTTCGGCAACAAAACTATCGGTTTCCTTCCTGAACTCTTCTCCCATGGAATGCAATTCTTCCATCAACCCTGTAATTTCTTCTTTCGATAACGAATCTTTTTTTATCATTTCGACAATTTTTTCTTTAACGAAATCTTTGTGTTTTTTATCGCGTCTCATTTCAAACTGCTTTTCCATTATTTCCTTTTCCATTTCCTTTAGAGCCTCGACTTGTTCGGCGGATAAATCCAATTTCTTAGCCATCTTATCGACTCTACTATAATCAAATCTATGAAAATCTTTACTGTCACCTTTGTGGGGATGCCTGAACTCTGGTCTACCGTGTTCCCCTTTTGAAGGACTACGGTTACATCCCATGAACAATGCAAATAGTATTAAAAACAAATATTTATTTTTCATTTATCCTCCTTTATTAGTATGACCTCGCCGCCTACTCACTGGTTCCAAATCAAACCACAAAATTATTATGGTTCAAAGTACTAAGTCGAAAGCCACAACTAAAACCTAAGACCTAACACCTAATACCTAAGTTACTCTCTCTCCATATTTTTTACTCTTTCCAGAATCGACGGACGGGCGGCTTCCATCATCTCTCGAAAATCCTCATAACGCATTGTTCTTCCCTCAAAAGTGCGTTTTTCAAGAGCACCCAAGAAACGGGCTTTGAATTCCTCAAAGTAAGAACCGTAAATGTGATAACTGTCAGCTATATGGCAGTATCTTCCAACTTTAATGTCTCTCCCTGAAATTTCCGAGATCCGTTTTGCGATTCTCGTTTGCAACTGTACAAGCGCAAATATATTCATGAATGCGGCTTTGTAAGCATCATTGGATCGGAAACGTACGTTCATATTTAATAAAAATTCGCCATCTTCCTCTGTAATACGGCACCATATACTTTGCAAACAAGCGGGATCATAGCAGTCGTTGTCCTCCCACACTTTCCAGGTAATTGCCTGTGCTCTCCTTGTATAGGGTTTATCTGCCAGCTTCCGGCACATAACTTCAATCTGATCCAACGGCTTTACGGTGGGTGCTTCATATGCAAACAGACGTTGATGGTATGTGTATTCCCAGCGCGTATCCTCCGGATCATTCGGATCCCTAATTAGATGATCCTTAATCCCCTCACACACTTCCATAACATACTCCTGCAGAAATTCAATCCCCGCGGGGAAATCTTTATGCAGCATAGGTTCCTTTAGAGGATCCGTAACGGTAATGATCATAGTTGCATCTTTACTTGGAGGGTCTGAAGGCTTGTCATACTGGGTTTTGATATCGCATCCACTATCGTAAAGCGAGATAAGAGAATTTTCCCAGGCTCTTGCTATACAATCGCCTTCTACGTTTAAAACAGGTATACCTTTTGTATTTTCCTTTGATTTTTTGGAAGACTCCATAAATCACCCCCTGTTTTAATATTAAAAAGAAACCTCAATTTGTCAATAAAAATGGCAGAAATTAATCGGGAAACTTATCAATAATTTATTCATTAAACCATTTAATTTTTATAATCACTATTAATGACCTTGACAAAACACTGAAAAACCCTTAAATGAAATATATCCAATGGATGGAAATTATGGATTTTAATAAATATTATAAAGAAATCGAAAATGAACTCAAAAATAACATTCTCGCTTTCTGGAATAAAACCGTCGACGAAAAAAACGGAGGATTTTTAGGAAGAATCTTAAATAACGGAAAAACAATTATAGATTCTCCTAAATCGGCGGTGCTTAACACAAGAATACTCTGGACTTACTCCACTGTTTATAAAAAATTTAAAAAAAATATATCTTAAATTAGCCGAGCGTGCCTACGATTATATAGAAAGATTCTTCCGCGACCACGAAAAAGGCGGTATTTACTGGCTACTTGATTATAAAGGTAACCCCATCGATACTAAAAAGCAGATTTACGCTCAGGTTTTTTGTATCTATGCTCTGGGCGAATACTACAAAATCACCAATAATGTAAATGCTTTAAATTGGGCAATTGATATTTTTGAATTAATCGAGGAACACAGTTTTGATCCGGAATATCCCGGTTATTTTGAAGCTCTCGACAAGAACTGGAATTATACCGAAGACGTTCGATTGAGCGAGAAAGATCAAAACGAGAATAAAACAATGAACACACAGCTCCATTTCCTTGAAGCATACACAAATTTCTTCAGGATATGGAAAAACGAAAAAATAGAAAAACAATTAAAACAACTAATTTACATCTTCCTGGATAAGATACTGGATCCTAAAACAGGCCACTTCAATATGTTTTTTGATGCGCTATGGATTTTAAAGTCTAATCTTTTCTCCTATGGACATAATATCGAAGGAAGTTGGCTGCTTTATGAGGCTGCCGAACTGTTAGACGACGCCCTGATGGAAAGAGTCAAAAAAACTTCCTTAAATTTAGCAAATATCACGCTAGCAGAAGGCTTAGATACCGACGGCGGGATTATGAATGAGGGAGATATAAACGGAGTGATTGATGCAGATAAGCATTGGTGGCCGCAGGCAGAAGCAATGGTTGGATTTCTTAACGCCTTTCAAATATCAAACGATAAGAAATTTCTTGAAGCTTCTTACAACTGTTGGGATTTCGTGAAGAAACATATCGTCGATCCTAAAAATGGAGAATGGTTTTACAGAGTAAACAGAAAAGGCGAACCTTATTTATCCGAAGAAAATAAGCTCGGTCCATGGAAAGCGCCTTATCATAATACCAGAGGTTGTCTAGAATTGATGGAAAGGCTGAAAAAACTAAAAAAACTATCTTAAAACTTTCGTCCTTTAGGCAAAGTCACAACACCCTTCTTTACTTTTCCAATTATACAGAATAAGCTATAAACAATAGTTGGTTTAACTTACCTCTATCGAACGCTTGTAGTATCTTCTATTATCTCTCCATCTTTATTTAGATGCAGAACTTGCTTAAGATTGCCATCTTCATTGTATTCCATACGCAAAATGGCAACCTTTTCATTCAAGGTATTTTTTAAATTTCCATTCGTATCTAAGAATCTTGTCTCCACTAATTTCCCTTCTTCATCATATTCCCATTGTCTTGTTGCGAATCCAAAAAACTTACCCTCTGTCAGCTTATTAGATAGGTCATAGTATCTATGTTCTAAAATATTCCCGTAAGCATCAAACTTGCTCCGCATAATGGCAATACCCATATTGTTTTCCTTCAACTTTCCATTTTCCCCCAAATATCTCACTTCAACAATATTCCCATCTCCATCAAATTTCTGCCGTATAACGGCAATTCCGTTCCCCATCTCTTTTAATTTATCCATAGCATCAAAGTATCTTATCTCAATTATATTTCCTTTATCGTCAAACTTCTGACGTAATACTGCAACACCGCTTCTATCTTCTTTTAAGTTTTCATTGGGATCAAAGTAACTCCGCTCTATCATATTCCCATTCTCGTCATATTTAAACTGCGTTTCGAATCCTCCCTCTTCGATAGTCACCCTTCCGCCAACTAAATTATAAAAGACTGTTTTTATTCTCCTTCCTTCATCATCCAGAGTCCATGAGTACTGCGCCACACCATAATTATCTTCTATAAATTCACCAAAATCACCGTAATTCAACCTGGATACCGGATGATTGTCCTCGTTAAAAAGTAAGCCTATGGAATAAACCCCATGTCCATCCATGACAGGGGTACCATTTACGTCCAAATAAGTCCTTTTCTCATACGTCTCGAAATGTTCGATTAGCAGCTGGGCAACATTATTACCGAAAACAGATTCTTCTTTCAGTTTACCGCCAAGAAGATGTCCAACTCGAATTAACTCTCCTTTCTTATTATAAATAAAATGATAAGCCTCTCCTTTCTTCCCCGCCTCTTCGGAAATGGGATATTCCCCTTTAATAACATATCTGCCGTCTATACTCACCTTACGATAATATTTATCCCCTTCCCGGCTTCCGACACATCCGCTTATCAATAAAACAATTGTTAAAATAACTAATGATATGGATAAGAATAACTTCATTTTTACCTCCTATGTCTCCTCTGGCTTATTTAATTTCTTAGCAAGTTTACTTTTTACCCGCTTCTCCTTAAAGTAATACAAAAGGATTACCCCCCAAAACAAAAAGTAGGATTTCCTCGCCATATATCTCCCTCAATATAATTAGGTTAACAGAAAAGGCAAGTCTGTCCGAAACGGTTAAGAAGATCGCGCTTTAGACAGGGATACTTTTAAGAAAAAAGAAAAGCGATAAGCGGCATTTAACCTGACTTATCGCTTTCTCTGTTTTTATACTCTCTACTTTTCTTTTAACTCCTCAGAAAGAAAGCCCGAGTGAAATTCTGTTCACAAAATCAAAATAACCGAAATCACTATAGGCAAAATCCAGTTTAAGATTATCGGTATGAATACCGGCACCAAAACTTAACCCTTCTTGATCGTAATAAAACTTATAACCCGCTCTCAATTTAAGTATTTTCATTACACTTAACTCTCCTCCCAGATGAAATCTCTGCGAATAATCACGGGGATGAACAAGTTCAAAATCAACCAAAAAGCAGTAATTAGGATGTTCCCCCAGGAAATCCAGAATATCCATAGCTGCTCCCATTCTAAAAGTTAATGGTAATTCGAACGCATTAGTTCTTCCTATATTATACTCATAGCGCAACGCGGTGGAAAAGTTCGCAATCGTCATACCAATCCTAAGGCTTTCAAAACCGGGATAAAAAATAGTACCGATATCATAAACAACTGTATTAGCCTCATTCTTCTCCGACCAGAGAGAATCTCTTGAATCGGGATCATCAGTAAATAAAGATGCTCCTAAATGCTCGTATGCATATCGAATGTTTCCACCTATCATAAACTTTTCAGTCAACCTCCTGGCGTAGGATATACCGGCTGCATATGCTCCGAGGTCCAATGGCCCTGTCTCTATATATCCATCCTCATTTGCAGGATCAGGATCATAGTAAGTACCTATAATAGCATCTCCGTAATTAGTATTAAGTATACTAATACCAACGTTACCCCAGACGCCAAGATTCGAAACAAAACCAAACGCATCTACTGAGGTTCCCGCGATCCAATTGACCTTACAGAGCGTCAAATCAAACTTTTGGCCCTCGATTTGAGCAATTCCGGCAGGATTATGGAAAATAGCATTTGCATCATCTCCAATCAAGGAAAACGCCTCCCCCATACCCGCAGCTCTGGCACTTATTTCAACATCCATAAATTTGAAACCCGCCTGCGCCACTTTTCTTACCTCCTGCCCATATAAAGAGGAACCAGAGAGGAAAAGCATTAAATGAAGTATTACAACAAGCTTTTTCATATTCCCACCTACCTTATTATGACAAACTTAACGTTTATACTCTCATTAGTTTCATGATCGACAATATTAGCAATATAGAGACCACTTACAACGTGCTGACCTGCGTCCGTTACCTGATATAGTTCTTTGGTAGGATTCGACCAGGCTTCGTCTCCCGAACCATCGTCGTGCACGATAGTTTTTACCAGATCACCTGTAAAGGTGAAAATCCTGATCGTGCATTCTCCGGGCAAATTAAAGAAGTTAATCTTATCCGATCCTCCTTCGTACTGCATATTTTTTGAAGCCGCATTAAAGGGATTCGGAACCACTCTAATCTGGGATAACGAATCCCCGGTAGACCTCTTTAAAGAAGCAGCCCCCACTACACCAAAAGTATAATTTTGAAACCTTCCGCTTTCAAGAACCTCATCTACACCCAGAACACCTATCTCCGAACCTCCAGCTTCATCAAAAGCAGCGACATAATAATAATAATCTTCGCCACGAACAGCAGTTGTATCATTAAAAGTATATACGATTGAAGGGCTATATTTGACATCCCCTCCCGGATCAGAACCACCGCACTGAAAAACTGTCTCCCATTCCCCTACTACACCGGTATTTTCAATTAAAGGACCCATCCCCGCGCTGCCTGTCGAACGATATACCTTAAATCCCGCAAGGTCAATCGGTACATCGGCTGCCATCTCGTATCCCCATTCAATTACAATCTGATCGGCTCCGGAGGTAACCTCTATCGACGGTGGGGGTGGGGGAACAGGAATATCATAATCATGGTCAAAATTCCACTGAGCGTTTATGGCGTGCCTTATGACTGAGTCCACGGTCGAGTAAACCCACATATCCTTAATAAGATTGGCGCGATCACACGCATAACCTACATCCTGCCAGCGCGAAGGGTTATTCCTGTACACAGGAGGGATATGAATCGTATCTGCCTGGTTTGGCAGATACGGAGCCGTCAAACTTATATCATCTATATCGAGCGTATCTCCGCTCTGGGTAACAAACGTTATGGAACTATCCTTCCAGGTCTGACCAATTTCCCATGAAGCTCTGGCATTAAGACGTCCTCCGCAATCCGCCCACACTATCCTGATGGAATCTCCATAGTCCAAATGGAAAGGACCCATGCTCGCGTTACCTACTGTATGCCATAAAATTAGAGAATTGACGGCGGTTAGACCGTTCCATCTCTCATAACCTCTCAAATCAGGCGGCACCGCGTGATTAGTCCCAGGGTAAGTCCCCGTCATAGAATCTACGTTTGGGGCATACGTGGGATCTCCTTTTTCGCCGTAAATCATAGAATTATATACTGTTTCCCAACTACTTTCTCCGGTTTCCGGTACATTCATCCCTGAATACCTTTTAAACTCACTATCATCCGGTCCGCGAATACCGTGCGCTCTAGGTTGGGTCGAGTCGTCGGTTTCCGGATAGTTCTCAGGATTACCATTTGCGGCACCCGGACCGGGACCCATAGAGACATCGGCAGATTGAGGAACATAGAGCATTACCTCTCCTCCGGAACACGGATCATCTAAATAATCGCGTTCCCATAAGTAACAACCTAAAGGATCTCCCTGCCAGGGAGGGCCTCCACTCCTCAAAAAATCGATAGCCGGGTAAGAAACCACACAACGAACAGAATCTTTAGGTTCATCCCAATCGGGATAAACACCGGTCCACGTATACCACTCTGCTTTGTGCTCATTCTCACCGTTAACGGTCATTTCAAGTTGCCTCATAAAGTATAAACTATCTATCTCGTAATCTTCCCGTTCGATAGAATCGTCTAAATCTATATTTCCCGTATTTACAATTGTCCAATCATATATGATATATTGATTATGATGCTTGGAAACCCAGCTTAACACTCTCTGATATATATCCAGCCCCAGCCAGTTTCTGGCATGAGACTCAACCATCACATCGGCAGTTCCCCAAACTTTATCCGGCGCATAATGATCACCAATTTCCGGAAAAGCTTTTTGCAAAGGAAGTCCGTCAACCACGATAGTCGGAGGATAGTACCTGTGATATGCATGGATGGTTATGCCATTTGAATCAGGCACCGCAAATTGACAGGTAGTCAAATTGGACGTACCGTAAGGATTGCCACCCAATTTTATGGGAACTATATTTCCTGTTCCAGGGTCATACCAATTTCTGCAGCCGAACCTGGAACCCGCGTTTCGTATCCAACTACGCAACCATCCGTCATCATATGAATTACCTTCATCCCTCGCTCCGTGAAAATACCAGGTCGCCTCAAAAGGATGATTAAAGCTCGTCTCACTCTGGTCTGCAGCATCAATAACTTTCGGCTGGATTTCCGATTGACGAATCCACTTCATATCACCCAAAGCCGGAAACGAGATAAGTAAAATGGCGACAACAAATATTAATGTTAAACAAGAAAACTTCTTCATTTTTATTTCCTCCTTACCTCTTACTAAAAATTAACTTTCATTCCAAAAACAAAATAGCGAGGGTGATGGAAAGCAATGTGCGTCAACTCAGGATCATTAATATAAGGTTTATCTTCACTACTGAAGGCACCGAACTGATCATCTCCGGCCTCTCTTTCAAGACTCGCATATTCTTCTTCTCCATACATGGGTAACTTCAAAGACGAATAATAGTTATCCTCATCGTCATCACTAAGAAAACCCGTCGGATCCAAATACTTCCAATCAAAGAGATTGTCTACCTCGGTAAAGACGCTGAAACTCATTCCGGCAAAACTCAGCTGCTTCTGAAGTCTTGCCTGCATATTCCTCCACGGTTTCCACTGAACGTTCAAATATGGCCTAGTGAGGTCATTTTCCTCTCTGTCTAATGGATCATAGGTCTCATAAATACCAGCCTCCCAGGTATAGTTAAAACTTAAAGAAATACTGCCGAATAATGGGCCTAAATCCTGAGGAGTTATAAATTGAATATTTGCCTCCAATAAAGGTTGAGCACGAAACTCATATTCTAAAGTTTCCCACGCACCCTCCGTTGCTTCCCGAAGAGGATCTGCGAAGTGTTGTTCCTTGCCACCAATCGGACCGTAACTCTCTACTCTATAGTCATAGTTTAACCAGCCTCTCACCCAATTCCCAAAGTCCCGACTGATTCTAAAATCAATACCACGGATATCCTCGTATTCTAAGCTTTCCGGATACTTATAGCGAAGCGTTCCGTCTGAACTTATAAATTCCACTGCTACGAGCTCATTCGTAACATCCTTATAATAACCTGCGAGGTGAAGTCTAAACACGTCAGCAATATTCCAGTCGGTCCCTAACTCGTAAGCTCTTGTCAGACACCAATCGAGCTCCGGATCCCCGAGAAATTTGACACTTTGGTTATCTGTACCCAAAAAGATCTGATACATATTATAAGCGGCAGGCAGAGAGTAAAAATCTCCGTAATTGAAATACAATTTAGCATTCTCCGATATTGGATGTGAAATTCCAAAACGCGGGGATACTTTCAAATGACCCTGGGCTGCATGCACCGGCGCGTCTGTAAACAATCTATCTTTACCCCGTGACGTAAAATATATGTCATAAGTCTTCAGGGAATCAAACCAATTCAAATTAGGATCGTTCCAGTCAGCTCTTAAACCTACAGTAGCAACAATACCTTCAAACTCGATTTTATCCTGTACATACATTCCCCCTCGAATCGGGCTCGCGTCCCAATTAGTAACCGTATTCTCCGCTGGAGCTTCCCATCTGTTCTTCTCATAATAAGTGCTCATATTAGAGTAGTTATATTCGAAACCTACCTTCATTTCATTGTAAGGATTAAGTTGACTGGTTAAATCAATTTTAAAATCCCAGGTATGCGATTCCGAGGTATCATAAGCTCCGGCACAATGCGCACCCATCCAGGTTTCATCTATCTGCACATCGGATGTCTGTGTCTCCACCCCGTAATATCCATACGGGATCTCAGTAACCACGGCGCCACTCGGTAGAGTATATTTTGTGGTGGTATCCCTCGGCTCGAATGTGTTCAATGCCCTGCAATCCAGCTCCTTACTTAAATGAGAAATTCTGACCGTGTAAAAAGTGTTCTCACTTATAGCATGGTCAAAAGTAAAACCCTGCATATTGTTATAAATATCATATTGAGGCAAAAAAGCAGGATAATATGCCGCATGAATAGAAATCATCTCGCTTTTAAATGCGTCATCCGCGCTTGTCAGGTAAACTCCTCCTGCTCCGCTAGTATAACCTGTGCCCTGAATAAAATCGACTGTCTGAGGACCAAGGTCACCTTCCCCTATATTGAGACCAAAAGGCTTAGCCTCTGCAGCGAGTTCCCCGTTGTAGCTTGCCGACATTGTATTTTGTTCACCGTACATCATATCGAAACTAACCTTAATCGACTTACCAATATGGGAAACCAGCTTCAACATCGAAGTTTCTTCAGTATAATAATCTCTGTTCGTGAGAACGGGAAACGCCTCTCTGCTTTGCCTGTAAGCAGCATAAAATCCCATATTTCCTAAAGGTCCGCCGATTACAGGAAGAGGGCCTCCAAAACCGGCATCAACGCTCCAGTCCGCTTTATCCCCGTATTTTCCCACTCTAGGCGGTCCATCATAATCATCAGGAACCAACTCCTCGGCCCCTTCGACTCTATGCGTCCACATGAATACCTCACGCAACTTTGCCGCACTATCAGGATCATCTCTGCCTTCCCTGAGCCATCCTCTAAAGCTTTCAGTATGGGCAATAACGTCCATGTACCTCTCGTATAAAGCGGTATCTCCCGCAACAAGAGCTTGATCTGCTTTTCCTCTAATATCCGACGTACCTATCCAACAAAGACTATCTTCTTCTGAAACATAAGACCTCAACCAGTAATGCTCCGGATCATAAACAGAAGGACCTCGATGCTTCATATGAGCAGGACTAAACCGAAAATTCAACGACCCATGATAGATATCGGAAGGGTCTCTGGTTACAACGTTTATTAGACCCGACCGGAGATTGCCATACTCAGGAGCAAAACCACCCTTAATTACATTAAGCTCTTTTACCATACTAAGAGGCGGCATCAAAGCAGGATTATTTGTTCTGCCATCTACCAGGTTTAATCCATCCGTCATAAAACCTACTTCATCTATACTACCTCCCCGCACCCGCCAATCCTTAATCCCAGCCTGTCGATTAATATAATCACCTATCTCATCAACAAACGGAACGGCTTCTATGTCGTCACTTTTCGCGGAAATAGCGGAAGACGAAAGATCCATCTTTATAACTTCCGCTTCCGCTTTTACAGTTACACCCTTTCCCTCAACAACAGTGAAACCAAGCCTAAAGCTGAGTTGGGTCGTGTGATCAGCGGTCACCTCAACACCTGTCTGAGTAACACTTTCATATCCCATCATTCGGGTCTGGACATTATATACGCCCGGCGACACCCTTATGATGAAAAAATATCCATCCGTATTCGTCGCGGCTCCCAAAGCAGTTCCTTCAATCAAGACATTGGCACCCGGTAGAGGTTCACCTGTTTCCGCATCCACAATAATACCCGCAATCTTTCCGGTAACTGCCGCTTTCGCGCTTGGGTTAAAGACTAAAAAAGACAAAATAACAAGCAGCCCACCTATAACCCACCTGGACAACAACTCTCTTCCCCTTTTCGTACTTTTCATCAAAGCCTCCTTTTTTTAGGGTTTACAAATCGGGTTAAAACCGAAGACAGAAATATAAAACAATTGACAAAACAACTTTTTTTTTCTACAATCATAGACTCTATTATGCGAAAACTCAACTTAATTACAACCCCCTAGTAAAATCAAGTCTAACACCTGAAAATATATCCACTCCTTAAAAGCAGCCCCCTTCATCCTTACCCTTACAAGATTATAATCTTTAGCCTTACCTGTAGCAAACTTAATATTCTTAGTATAATAAAAGAGAATTTTTTGTCAAGGGTAAGAATTTGCTCTCAGGACTTCTAAAAAAAATAAGTTAAAATAACCAAAAGTGCTGGCATACAATGGTTTCAGGCATTTTCTTCCTGGTATCTAAATCTCGGTTCAAGACACACGACTTATGACTGTTTTAAGGTTGCCTTTTGTTGTGGTTCTAATATAATCCACCTATGGATAATAATACTATAGAAAAGGTTTTAAATGTACTGAAAGAGGAATATAAGAAATGGGAGGCTCCTATAGTAACCGAAATAGCTGACCGGACTAAGGACCCTTTCAGGGTTTTAGTCTCAACAGTGCTCAGCGCGAGAACAAAAAACGCGGTTACAAGAGAAGCTTCCCTGAAGTTGTTCGAAAGAGCCTCCACTCCAGAGGAATTGTTGGAATTGTCTCCTGGAGAAATAGAAAAATTAATTTACCCGGTTGGTTTCTTTCGTACTAAAGCCGAAAGACTTCCCCGTCTTGCCCGTATTTTAGTTGATAAATATCGGGGAATGGTTCCGGATACTCTGGAAGAATTACTTAGGATACCGGGTGTTGGCAGAAAGACTGCGAATCTGGTTTTGACTATCGGTTTTGGCAAACCTGGTATATGTGTCGATACTCATGTTCACCGTATATCCAACAGGTTCGGGTATGTCAAAACAAAGAATCCTGAAGAAACAGAATTCGCCTTGAGAAAAAAACTGCCCGCAAAATGGTGGATATCTTATAACGATTTTCTGGTTACCCTGGGACAGAATATCTGCTTTCCGAGAAGCCCTAATTGTGGGGGATGTCCTTTAAATAAACTGTGCGAGAAAAATAATATCTAAGGAGCCAAATTTTTGTATTAAAAAAATATGCCTGTGGCAAAGTGTGCCACAGGCATATTTTTCGATTAAATATAAAAACCGTTTATTTAATCAGTAATACCTTATTGGTAGCTGTTTGACCACATGCATCAAGTTTACAGAAATATACACCGTTTGAAAGTTTTGCACTAATAGATGCAGTGTGTGTTCCGGCGTCTTTTACGCCACTTTCAAGAACTTCAACTACCTGTCCTGCTATGTTAATTATACTTAGCTGTACCGAACTTCTTGCCGTAATGGAGTAGGAAATACCGGCGGCTGAAGTAATGACAGCAGGAACGGAAAGCGAAATATTGCTGGCTACCTCTTCTGGGACTTTGTCCTCATTTGTGGCCGTTAATATTGCTGTTCCAAATAGACTTGCATAATTCCAGGCTGCGTCGTCATGATTCCACCATTTTACTTGATTCTGGCGAGCACCACTCACTTCTGCGTCATTTACCTGAGTTTCAAAACCAATTACCAGATCATCTGTCAGAGTGGTATAAAAGCTGTCTGCCAGATATGTGGCAGGAATCACTAACTCAACGTCATAACCTTCCGCGGTTGCTTGCCATACAGCTTCCGTGCCGGGGAATTTATATTTCGACTCAATGTCGATACCATTCATCCATCTGAATTGAACGACATTGCTGTCATATCCGGCTGAAGCACTTTTGCCGTTGCTACCATCGATAAATATTTCCCAGCTGTCGCTTACGTGTTCCGCTGTAGTATCTTCGGCCAGGACAGAATCATCGATAATGCTTCCGAAGAAATAGATACCGTCATCATCCCAAGCGACTTTATATTTTGCGGATAAGTCAGCGGCACCACCATCCGGCATCATAGGAGAGTTATTGCTGGTAGGCACGGCACATGCTATCCAGGGAATTACGTGGGAACTAAGATCAACCCATTCATCATCCTCTGCGAATCCATCCTTATCGAACTCAGTAACATCGATTTTTGGTATCTGCAGGACCGCCGAATTGTCAACAAGCTTCGCTGTTCCAAATAGACTTGCATATTGCCAGGACGCATCATCTTCACTCCACCATCTTGTTTGAGTCTGACGGGTACCAGATACTTCTGCGTCATTTACCTGAACTTCCCAACCGATCATCATATCTTCTTCTAATTCAGTATAAAAACTGTCTGCGAGGTAATCATAGGGAATCATAAACTCAACGTCATAACCGGCTGTGGTTGCTTGCCACACAGCTTCCGTGCCGGGCATTTTATATTTCGCCTCAATATCGATACCATTAATCCATCTGAATTGAACATCATTGCTGTCGTATCCAGCTGATGATTTTTTATCGTTTTTTCCGTCAATCATGATTTCCCAGCTGTCGCTTACGTGTTCTGCTGCGGTGTCTTCGGCTATGACGGAATCATCGATAACGCTTCCGAAGAAATAAAGACCATCTTCATTCCATGCAACTTTATACCATGAGGATAAATCTGCCGCACCGCCAACTGGCAAAGGCGGGGTGTTATTAGTGGTATATACGAACATACCAACACGAGAGGTGAAATCCCAATCGTCGTCGATACCATCGATGTCAGGAGCATCGGCTGCATCTATGTATGGGATCAAAAGAGTGTTGCTAATCGTACTACCGGCATTATAGGCGGAAAGTACAATAGTGAAACAAAAAAGTACTAAGAACATTTTTGCTAAAATTGGAAGTATTTTCACTTCTTAACCTCCTTAACTCTTTAAAATTAAACTTAACTCTACTTAACTCTTTAAAATTAAAATATAACTTTTATGCTGGGTGATCTTCATTAAAGAAAACATATAAAATATCTGGCCTTCTCTTCTCCTTTCACAAAAGAAGAAAAGGCCTTATTTGCCAAATTTTAATTTCACCGTTAAATCCATACTTCACCCCCTTAGAGTTATTTAACTAAGAGTTATTTAACTAAGAACTTCTTCACGCTTTAACATAAATAAGAGTATAATGAAATAAAACCCAATGTCAAGGGTTTTTTTGTTATTTGTTGTTATTATAAATAAATGTCCTACTTTAATTTCATAAATAAATGTCACATTTGGGAGTGGGAACAGGACATTTATTTATAATAATGACAGAAGCTTTTTATTCCTTGACATATAAAATCAAATTTGTTATAATACTAAAAAAAGGAGGATATATGCGTAGATTTCTTTTGTTGATTGTTTGTCTTTTTTTAATCATTGGGTGCAGTAATACAAGGACGGTAAAAAGAATAGCTACAGACGAAGTTACAGATCTTTCCGGAAGATGGAATGATACGGACTCGAGGCTTGTAGCACAGAGCATGCTTTCCGACATGCTGTCTCGACCCTGGTTAATTGACTTCGAGCAGGATAAATTCAAGAAACCGGTGGTTATTGTAGGTACTGTCAGAAACATGAGTACCGAACATATAGATGTAGAGGTTTTCATAAAAGACATGGAAAGAGAACTGATTAACTCGGGCAAAGTTCAATTCGTTGCTTCCAAACACGAAAGAGAAGAAATAAGAGAAGAAAGGATGGATCAGCAGATGTACGCCTCCCTCGAAACCGCAAAGAAGCTTGCCCAGGAGGTAGGTGCCGATTACTTTTTAATAGGTTCGGTTAAATCGGTAGAAGATTGGTTTGAAGGAAAGAAAGCTGTACTGTATTCTGTTGACCTCGAGCTAATCGATGTCGAAAAAAATCTAAAAACCTGGATAGGGAACAAAAAGATAAAGAAATTCATTGAACAACGCGGTTATAAATGGTAGTGAATGCTGCTTAAGCGTTTTTTTGTTGTTTGTTTAGCGGTTTTGCTCCTGTTTTTCATTAGCTGCGCTTACGTACAAACGCAGGTAAAGCACTATAAAGGTATTGAAGAGGATTTTTCTTCACGTTTTTATAGTGGCGCGGCAGAGAAGATAGAGAAGGCTAAAAACGAAGGCAAGTACGCAGGCAAGGACAAAATCTTATACTACCTGGATATGGGTATAGCACTACACTTCGCGGGAAGATACGCCGAGAGCAACGGATTTCTCGATAAAGCAGAAATAGCTATTGAGGAGAACTTTACTAAGTCCATCTCGAAGATAATAATTTCATTCCTGCTGAATGACAATGTTCTCGATTACGCCGGCGAAGATTACGAAGACATCTTTATAAATATAATAAAGAACCTTAATTACATACATTTAAAAAAGACTGAAGACGCAATGGTGGAAATACGCAGGACTAACTTAAAACTAAACCGACTCCAGGATAAATATGGCGGTATGGCAAAAAAATTAGGTGAAAGTAAAAAACTCAAGGAAAGTGAAACAGAGTTTAATTTTACTCCCGGAGAAACCAATCTCAGATACTCCATTACGGGGACTTATCTATCGATGCTCGGATATAAAAGCATGGGTGAATGGGATGATGTTAAAATTGACAGAATAAAGCTCATCGAAGCCTCTTCGGGCAGATTGGAAAATTTTTCCGCGAAAGTTTTGTCACCCACAGCAGAAAACACAGTTCCCGTTTACACCTTATGTTTCGCAGGCAAGAGCCCGGTTAAAATGCAATCCACCCTGTTACTTGACTTCGATCCGGATTTAAATATGGCAAGAGTTATGCTCCCGGGTAAAAAAAATACGGAAATCAATTCTTTCAGATACAAAGGCGACAACGAATTCCATTTAAAATTTGCGGTCCCGGAAATAGTAAGAAGAAAATCCAGAATCAGACATATCAGGACACTTGTAAACGGCAGAGCTCTAGGAGAATTGTATCTGGTTGAAGATTTCGGTCATATAGCAGAAGAAACCTTTAAAGTAAAAAAACCCCTTATCTACCTGAGAGCCGCGTTAAGAACGTTGATCAAAGCTTCCATAGATGCTAAAACAAAAAAGAACATAGACGAGAAATACGAAGATAAAGATAAAGAAGAGGATGAAGAGGATAAAAAAGAAGAGGTTAAGAATCGAGGAAAAAATAAATTTATGGCAGGTTTACTTAAGTTTGCGGTGGACGCGATAACTGACGTAACGGAAAATGCCGATCTACGATGCTGGAGAACGATGCCCGGAAGAGTTTACGGCGGAAAGATAGATCTTGTGCCGGGTGAATATGAAATCGCTTTCGAATACTTAGATGAACGAGGCAATGTCGTAGATTTGGAAAGAAAAAGAGTTTTCATAGACAAAAATGGTTTGAACCTAATTGAGGGGGTATCGTACAGATGATTAAAAATCTTTGTTTTGGAGGATTCCTTATATTGTTACTTTTCGGATGCGCTTCAAGTGCTTCAAGTACTAAAACAAATAATTTCCCTGAATGGGTTGAAAATCCTAACGGCTTATATCCAAAAAGGCTCTACCTGACTGCTGTATCAAGCGCAAGCTCGCTCGACGAAGCAAGGGAGCGTTCGATTGGGACTCTTTCCAACATTTTCTCAGTAAACGTAAAACTCGACAGAAGAATTCTGGAAGTATATTCGGAGAAAAAGAAAGACGAACAAATCGATTGGGAGCATTCCGTAAATCTTGTCAACAGAAGTGTTCTTAAAAGCGAAAATGAACTCATCAACGTAAGGACGGCAAAAACTTATTTTGATGAGAAAACCGCAACTTTTTTCGTTCTTTCAATAATAAATAAAGCAGAAACGGAAATGCTTTATCTTGAGGAAATAAAAAAGAACGATAATTCTCTTGTGAGTTTTTACCAGGAGGCGGACCTTGCGGAAAACAAAATCACAAAATTTATTTATCTTAAAAAATGCATGGAGATAATCAAAATCGGGGAAGCCCTGCGTTCCATACATAGAATCCTTTCCCTAATGGGTGACACCCCACCCCTACCTATTCCAAAGGAAGACATCCAGGTTAAACTACAAGAATTAAAGACACAGATAATAGCAAAAATAGAAACATCCGGAAGCGAGAAAGAGAAACTTTCTTCCTATTTAAGAGAGGTGGTATATCAAATAGGTTTCAGTGTCGGAGAGGAAAATCCGGACATTATAATCAAAGGTAACCTGGATATAGCCCCTCTCGAATTCCCTCGTGAAGGAGAATTTGTTCGCTGGGAACTTACCGTCGACGTGACGAACGCAATGACAGGTAACACCATGAATACATACACAGCAAGCGCAAGGGAAGGACATGTTTCACGTGAATCTGTCAAAGGAAGAGCTCTGGACAAAGTTAAAGAAGAGCTTAACAATAATTTCTACGAAAACTTTACCGCGTTTTTAAGTGAGTCCTACGAGAAATAATCCAATAAGGATATGTGCCATATAATATAAAGCAAATAAAAAGGAGGCAAGCATATTTCTTAGACTGCTTAAATATTCATTTTTATTCCTTTTATTTTTAACATTAAACACATGTTCACGAAAAACACCTAAAACATTAGAAGCTAAAGTAATTGACAAAATCCATAAATTAAACGGTTCGAATAAGGACCCGGAGAGCTTTTCTGCACCCGAAGGAGAACCTCTTCATTTATATCCGCCCAAACTAAAATTAGTAAAGATATCCGCGGATACAATATATCTCACAGTTATAAACGACTTTTATCTAACTC
Organism: uncultured bacterium; assembly: GCA_964474855.1. Classification (GTDB taxonomy): domain Bacteria; phylum Hydrothermota; class UBA3072; order UBA3072; family UBA3072; genus JAFGHJ01. The sequence continues at coordinate 614 of CAYYUB010000024.1, read as the reverse complement.
AATCCATGGGAACTACAGGAGCGGAAGATTACATCGTCAACTCGGCAATTTCACTTTTGGAAATTGACGGAATAAACTATGTTGACTACGATTTTGCTATGGGTGATCATGCCTGCCCGGGAACTTTTTCCAAAGTCGGATATGAAGAAAGAGAAGAATAAACCTTAAATTAAACCACAGAGAACACACAACTCCACATTAAAATATTTTACCACAGAGAACACAGAGAAAAAATTTTATTTTTGTTTTAACTAAGACCTAAGATATGGTATCTACTACCTAATTTTTGCCACAGATTAACACAGAGTTACAAAAGATATACTTATTGATACCAGGCTTTTCCTAAAAGTTGATTTCGTGATTTATCATCACTAAGAAGAAATGAAAGTTGATTTTCCCCAAAACCACTGGCATAGAGCCTGTTAATCCAATCGGTTATTTCCTCTTGTGAGGCTTTGCGACCGTGATTATGCGCAAGATACCATGCCTGATGGGTTCCAACAATCTGCGCTATAATCGTCTCTTTTTGAGACATTTTTATACCTCCGTTCTCATAAATCACTATATACAAATCGTACGAAAAAAAATATAAAAGTCAAGTACTTTTTTACCAC
>CAYYUB010000023.1:0-18920 GCA_964474855.1 uncultured bacterium | reverse complement strand
AACTTAGTAACGGAGAAATATATTATAATGGGAGAATGGGTATTACAACCGATTTTTCCCCGTAAATTACCCTTGACTTATTTTTCTATTTTAGTAATATAATGTTATGAATGTTGTTATATTTGAGGACGAAAAAGTCAGAAATTTTTATCCTATTACAAGAATGCGTACAATCGATGAGATCAGAACAGGTAGGTGGACACAAAAAGAGCGAGTGTTCCTGCAATTCAAGACTAAACCTTTAACTTATTCTACAAGAGAACTTTACGGTGATAAATTTAAAGTAGAAAACGATACGCTTTTCTTAAATGCAAGGCTGAAAGACTTTAGTTTTTTTGACAATTTAAAAAGAGATACATGTGTTGTTAATGGAGATGGTGAGATTCTTGGTTACAGGGGTAGCAAAATTATTGAGGGTAAGAATTTTGATGGTTTCGATATAGTTGATAAGGAAATACCGCTTTATAATTTTATCTGGGAAGTCATAAAAGATTTATCGGATAGATTAAACGCGGATTTAAAAGATGATCCTGATTTAGGTAAATTATTGAGTCCCGTTGAAAATTTTGTTCATATAAGAAATAAAAAAAATGTTTATGTAGGAAAGGGGGTAAAACTTGGGGAGGGTGTTGTTCTGCGCGGCGAAGATGCCCCTATCTGGATTGACGACGATGTTGTTATTGAAAGCCATTCTTGTATTATAGGTCCTGCCTTTATAGGCAGAAAATCAAAAGTCAAACCCGGGAGTCTTTTGGATATTGTCGCAATTGGTGAAGTTGTTAAGTTATCGGGCGAAATCGAGGAAAGTATCTTTCAGGGGTATTCAAATAAGCAGCATGTAGGTTTTTTAGGGCATGCTTTTATTGGTGAGTGGGTGAATTTGGGAGCGGGAACAACTAACTCGGATTTAAAAAACAATTACGGTAAAGTAAATGTGGTCTTAGAGGGAAAACGTTACGAAACCGGTATGCAGTTTCTTGGGGCGATAGTTGGAGATCACTCAAAAGCTGCTATCAACACTACTTTCAATACGGGTACCATTGTTGAACCTTTTTGTAATTTGTTTGGCAGGGGTTATCCTCCAAAGTACGTGCCTCCTTTTAGCTGGTGGGGAGACGGCATTGAAGAATACAAATTGGATAAAGCAATAGAGACAGCAGCTAAAGTTATGAAAAGAAGGGATGTGGATTTGAGTGAGAATTACAGAAAGAAAATTGAGCGACTTTTCGTCGAAGCTAAGGAAATTAGAAAAAAAATAAAATAATATTAGGTTTTTCCCTAATTGGACTATTGACTTGTTGAGTTTTTTTCGTATAATAATTATTAAGATGGGATATAAGGAAATGAAAAAGTTTCATAAAATTGTCACAGTAGAGTTGCTTTCAACCATTGATCATAAAGTAAGAGGAATTCAGCAATTCGTTATAGCTCTCCGTGGGTTGATCGAAGAAAACGTTCTTAATGATTTGAAAGAGGAGACGGAAGAATTGCAGGCAATTTATGAGTCATTTTTAAAGCTCAGAAATTTAAATTTAGAAGAAATTGAAATAGGAAAATTTTTGAAGGATAAATATAATATAAAAACTGGTATTTCTTATGTGACGGAGGCGGACAGGGAAAAACTTAGTTTTATTCTTGATACCTTGATAGAGTTTTGTGGTAGTACTAGCTATAGGTTATCTGTTACTCCTTCCGCTAAGGGTTGTGTTATCAATTTTGTTTCTTCGTCTTTTGCCAAACTATCTGTTGATGATTTTCAAAAACTTTCTGATAAAATTGAGGGACTACCTTTTTTTGCTATAAAGAAGACGCTTAGTAGAATGGGTTGCGATTTTTCTGTTAAAGGAGATGAAATTTCTATTGAACTTTTAAACCCCGGTGCCGAAGACGCATAGTTTAGAACTAGATACCAGGTCCCAGTTTCCAGGAAAAATATTTCGTTCTATTATTGTAATTCTATCTTTCATAAATTAAATATAAAAAATCAAAAAGCAAAATGACAAATAAAAATGTAAAATTATTTACCGAACTAACTGCAAAAATTATTCGTGCTATTCGCGCAATTCGTTGTTACTCTAAGGTGTTGTGGCTTGGGTTTTAAATAAATAAAATAAAAAGAGGTGTGGTTGGGAATCTGTGTCTATCAGTGTCAATCCGTGGCTAATTTATTGTTAGGAAGTTAGGAGGTTGGGAAGTTAGAGAGTTAAAACAACAAAATTTGTTTTTTTCTCTGTGTCTCCGTGGCTCTGTGTGAGATTAATTTGGTGTTGTGGGACGGGATTTGAACAAAAATATGATTTTCTGTTTTTGTTCTCTGTGTTCCTCTGTGTGCTCTGTGGTTCAATTAGTTTTTTTTGGGTAGGGAGGAGATTCTGGATTCTTGCTGCCGGCTTCTAAGTTGCATTAAATTTCCCCTTTTTTTATAAGATTTAACGCTATTTTTGCTAATTTCGGCTCAAACTGAGTTCCGGAATTTTTTCTTAATTCTTTTATAATATCTTTCTTTGCAAGTCCTTTTCTATAAGGTCTTTTTGATATCATTGCGCTTAGAGAATCAGCGATAGCTAGTATTCTTGCAGATTGAGGTATTTTTTTTCCTTTTAAGCCATCAGGAAAACCTTTTCCGTCAAATCGTTCATGGTGATGAAGAACAGCGTTTAAGATTTTTTTATTTCTAATCGATGGATTTATTATAAACTCTCCTATTTCAGGATGTTTTTTCATTATTGCATATTCTTTTTCTGTGAGAGTTTCAGGTTTCATCAAAATAGAATCGGGTATACCAACTTTACCTATATCATGTATCATAGCTGCATAGCTAAGTATTTCTTTTTCTTTGTTGGAATATCCGAGTTCATCGGCAATTTCAAGGGCGATTTCTTTAACCTGCTTCGAATGCCCCTCCTGGTACGGATCTTTTGCCTCAAGGGCATTAACCAGAGATGTAATGGTATCTAACATCTTCTTTTCTATTCTCTCTCTTTGTTCTTTAACTTTACTTTCTAATTCTATTTGATAATTTCTTTTTATTTGTAAGAGGAAATTCCTTTCTTTTACTTTTTCAAGAACTCTTCCAAGTTCTTCGGGTAGGACCGGTTTAACAAGGTAATCGTATGCTCCTATGCGCATAGTGCTTCTTATTATGTCAAGGTCTCTAAAAGCCGTGACCATTATTATAGAAAGGTCGGGATTAATACTTAGCAGTGTTCTTGCGGCTTCTATGCCGTTCATTCTAGGCATTTCGATGTCGAGAAGCACACAATCATAATTGTTTTTCTTGTATTCGTTAACTGCATCGTAGCCATCTGAGCTGGTTTTGCAATTATGTCCTTGTAGCGAAAGAATATTTGTAAGAGATTTTAGAATTTTATTATCGTCATCTGCTAATAAAATTTCCATAAAAATACAATATTTATGTTAAGAATTTTTATAAATCAAATACTTTACCCTCTCGAGCGCCTTTAACTTTTAATCCTCTCCCGGCTAGTTTATCAGCTTTTTTTACAATTCTGTCTACTTGTTTATCGCTTCTTGTGGGGTCATAATGGGTCAAATAAAGTGTTTTTACTTTTCCTTCTTTTGCAAAGGCTACTGTTTGTTCCCATGAAGAATGCCCCCAGCTTTTATGTCTCTTCATTTCCTTTTTTTCATATTGAGCGTCGTGAATTAAAACATCAGAATCTTTTATAAAGTTTAAGTGTTCTTCATATGTTACTGTTGCAATATCCTGATGATCAAGTTCGTTATCGCTCATAAATACGAGAGTTTTTCCGTCTTCTTCGAATTTGAAAGCGTGAGTCTCAAGAGGATGGTTTGTTAATATTGAACTGATTTTAACTCCATCGATTAAAATACCTGATTTTCTTATCTTTTCAAATTCTATTTTAGCGCCTATTTGTTTGAAGGGTACCGGATAGTAAATAGATTTCATTTGTCCTTTCAGTATGTCTAACAGTCTTCCATAAGTTGGAGAAGCAGCGAATATTTTTATTGAGAAATTTGGAATATAAATAGGAATGAAGAAAGGAAATCCCTGAATATGGTCCCAGTGGGAGTGGGTAAGAAATAAGTTAATGTGATTTATTTTTTCTGAAAGTATTTCTTTCGAAAGTAGTCTCATTCCGGAACCCGCATCAATAATGATTTTTTCACCGCTGTTTATAGTGATATCTATGCATGTTGTGTTGCCTCCATACTTTACTGTATCTTTGCCGGGTGTTGGTATTGAACCTCTTGTCCCCAAAAGCTTAATTTTCATACAATAATTTTAAGTAAAAATGTTGATTTGTCAAGCTCTTTATAGGGATTTGTCTTATTAAAAGGGTTTATGGGTGGGTTTTTTTATATTTTTTTCACCTCGGCTCTTGCCGATTAATCTTTTGCTTTTATTATTTATTAAAGTAAAAAAGGAAACCAAAAGGGTGAAAATATATACAGATACAGGGAGTAAATTTTATTTAGCAAAAGGAATAGTTTTATCCTTGAAGGGAGGGTTGTATGAAAGCGTTGGTAAAATTTATAGTTGTATTAACGGTTTTTTCGTTTTTGAGTATAACGTTATTGGATGCCGCGGGAGGTGGTAAAGTGTTTGAAAAAGAGAATAAGATAAAATTACCCGAACCTCGATATAAAAGTCAAGTTTCTGTTGAGGAGGCTATATTTAAAAGAAGGTCAATCAGAAATTATCTTGATAAGCCTTTGAAGTTAGAAGAAATTTCACAGCTTTTATGGTCGGCTCAGGGGATTACGGATAAGGAAAGAAATTTAAGAGCAGCTCCTTCTGCCGGTGCTCTTTATCCTCTCGAAGTTTATGTTGTTGTAGGTAACGCATCTTCACTGAAAGAGGGTATTTATAGATATGATCCCTTCAATCATGAAATTATTAAATTTAGAGAAGGGGATTATAGAAATGATCTTTCGCTTGCCGCGCTCGGTCAATCCTGCGTAAAAAATGCTGCTATTTCTATTGTATTTACGGGAGTTTACGACAGAATAACAAAGAAATATGGTGAAAGGGGTATAAGATATACATACATGGAAGCAGGGCATGCCGCTCAAAATGTTTATTTACAGGCAGAAGCTTTAGGACTCGGCACTGTTGTTGTAGGGGCTTTTATGGATGATAAAGTTAAAGAGGTTATAGGTATGAAGGAAGAAGAAATGCCTTTATATATTTTGCCTGTTGGTAAGAAATAAGTTTTTTGGATTAATTGGATTAAAAGGAGGAATTAATGGGAGTGAAGACTAAAAAGCAAATTTCGGTTTCGACAAATAAAAGAAATGAGTTTGTGGATGTAACCGGAGAAGTAAGTAATGCGGTTAAAGAGAGTGGGGTAAAGGAAGGGTATGTTCATCTATATGTTCCTCATACGACAGCAGCTGTCACAATAAATGAAAATTACGATCCTTCTGTTAAAAGTGATATTCTAAATAAGCTTTCGGATATAATTCCTGCCGGAGCGGGATATTCTCACGCGGAAGGTAACGCTGACAGCCATATTAAAGCTTCTATTATAGGGAGTTCGGATTTTATTCCGATTACAAACGGCGATATAGACCTCGGAAGGTGGCAGGGAATCTTTTTTTGTGAATTTGACGGCCCTCGTTCAAGGAGAATGCTGATACAGGTTATCGAATAACAATAGAAATTATTATCACACAGAGACACAGAGGACACAGAGAAAAAACAAAAAGATATTTTGTTGTTTAAAACCCAACCCCAAACTCCCAACCCTAAAATTAGGACGCAGATAAACGCAGATTTTCAGGATTTTTTTATCTGTTGTTTTTTGAATTTATTTTTGAACTTTGATTTGTACTTTTCCATTTTGATATTTAATTTTTACATTTCAGCGGTTTTGCCGCGTTATAACTTCGATTAAATTCTCAATTTTCTCTTCAGGAGTGGAATGGTCGAGTTCAAGCGCGATAATAATATCGTTTTCGCTAATTTTTATGCTATCAAAAAAACTATCAAAATCGATATTACCCCTACCTACGGGTAAATGTTCGTCGTTTTCGCCATTATTATCGTGTAGATGGACGTATTGAAGTCTTTTATCCATTCTTTTGACCCAATTAGAAGGGGATAACTCGGAAAAGACGTTCAGGTGTCCTATATCCAGACAAAGGGCAAAGAAATGGCTGTTAACGCCGTTACAGAGCTTAATTAGGATATCTGGTTCTTCTTCGACTAAATTTTCAATTACTATTTTAATTCCTTCTTTTTCGTATTTCTTTATTTCTTCTTCCCAGAAAATTATTGTTTCTTCCAGCCAAAAATCTTCCAATTTCCATTTTTTAATGTCACCAACGATTCCGCTGTGCATAACTAAAATTTCCGGTTTTAGTTCTTTTGCCATTTCATAGGTCATTTGCATTCTCTTTTTTACAGCTTCTTTTAGGAGATAATCTCTATGGGTTTGTCTTATACCAACAAATGGCGCATGAATAGAAATTTTGCCTTTAAAATTTTCTAATATTTTTTTATGCTGCTTTATTTTTTCATACCAGGCTAGGGGAGAACTGACACCTTTTAGCCCATAACTTTGCAGTTCGATTCCTACGTTTAACTTTTCAAGCTTTGGGAGTATTTCAAGTTCGTTTTCATAACCCGATAAACATAAAAAGTAATTCATTTCTTATATCATTAAATATTAACAAGCCTATGATTTATGTCAAGGATATCTGCGAAGTCTGATTAACATTAAAAATAAATTAGTTAAAATAATCATTGTTTTGATATCTCGATGATTGACAAGCTTATTGTAGTAGTTATAATTAATATATCATGAAAAGACTTTTACTTTCTCTTCTTATTTTAATTGTTTCGTGTAATAGGAATAAAAGTGAAATGTACTCGGGAATTTTTACAGAAGAAAACTATCTTCTGAAAGCAGAAGTAGCCGGGAAAATTAATGTATTTAATCTTGAAGAAGGTGATAAAATTAACAAAGGTGATACATTAGCAATTATTGATGATAAAGAAATAAAACTTGTTATAGAATCGATAGAATATCAAGTTAAAAATTTAAAAATTCAGCTGAAAAATCTGGAAGATGACCTTAAAAAAGCGGAAGAACTTTTTAAGGGTTCGGCAATCTCGGAAATGGATTTTGAAAGAGTCGAGAGAAATCGAGATATGTTATATATGGAGCTTAAATCGGCTTCTGCTTCTCTTGAAGCGAAGAAAGAAAGTCTAAAAAAATTCTATATAATTTCTCCTGTGGGTGGTTACATAAGCTTAAAATATTTAAGATCTGGAGAAACAACTTTGCCTGGTACGCCTGTTGTTGAAATCCTTGACCCTTTTTTATTATATCTAAATGTTTATGTTCCTGAAGATGAATTACCTGGAATTTCTATCAATCAATCTGTCAAAATTAGAGTCGACGCGTTTCCGGGTGAAACTTTCGAAGGTATTGTTTCCTTTATAGCAGGCAAGGCTGAATTTACGCCCAGGAATATTCAGACAAAAGAAGACAGAACGTTACTCGTTTACAGGGTAAAAGTTATTGTTAATAATCCGGAAGGAAAGATAAAGAGTGGTATATACGGAGATGCTGTCTTCTAATGATTTTATAGTTCAAACTTTTGATCTCTCCAGACATTTCGGTAAAATTAAAGCCGTTGACAATCTCAATCTTTCTGTAAAAAAGGGTGAGATTTTCGGTTTTTTAGGACCAAATGGTGCCGGTAAAACGACTACGATCAGGATGCTGTGCGGAATATTACAGCCTACTTCGGGTAGAGCACAGGTATGCGGGTATGATATTGTAAAAGAAGCAGAACTTTTAAAATCACACATAGGATATGTTTCGCAGAAATTCAGTCTTTACCAGGATCTTACAGTATATGAAAATCTTTATTTTTATACACACATATATGATATCTCCGGCGATAAAGCAAAAGACAGAATAAAAGAGATGATAAAACTTGCCAGGCTTACCGGTAGAGAGAATACTATATCTTATTATCTTTCCGGTGGATTAAAGCAACGATTGGCGCTTGTTTGCGCTCTTGTTCATGAACCGGAACTTCTTATTCTCGATGAACCTACGGTTGGCGTTGATCCTATTACACGCAAAGAATTCTGGGATACCTTGAAAGGACTTGCAAAAGAAGGTAAAAGTCTCATAGTTTCCACTCATCTTTTGGATGAAGCTTACAAATGTGATTCTCTGGGTTTTATGCATCTGGGAAAGCTGGTAGCTTATGGTACACCACAAGAACTTACCGGCAACGGAAAAGAATCTCTTGAGGAGACTTTTATAAGACTCGTTAAAAATGCGTAGTCTTCTAACAATAATCTGGAAGGAAACGATTCATCTAAAGAGGGACGGACGTTCACTAGTAATCGCTTTCGTTTTACCTTTATTTATGACGATTTTATATGGATATGCTATATCTTTTGATCTGAAAAAAATTCCTACGGGCATAGTCTCGTTCGACAAATCTGTTTATGTAGAAGAGGTATTATTTTCTCTTTCGGCGTCTGATTATTTCCGAACAGTTAACTTTGAATCTACCGGAGAAATGTATGAGGCTCTTTCCACAGGTGAGATCAAATGTGGTTTTGTTTTTCCTTATGATTTTTCTAAAAATAAATACATTAAAGGTTTTTCCGAAGTGCAAATTCTAATAGACGGAAGCGACGCCAACCTGGCAAGAAAAGTACAGCAAACAGTACAAAGATTTTTAATGGAATCCGAAAATAATGTCCGGTTTCTTTACAATCCCGAACTTAAAAGCAGAAATTTTGTTATTCCGGGTTTGATTGTTGTACTTATGACGATGCTGGGCGTTATTCTGACAGCTCGCTCGATTGTTGGTGAGAAGGAGAGGGGAAATTTCGAAATGTTGAGTACGACTCCCGTTAAAGCGTATATAATAATACTGGGGAAAATAATACCATACGGGACGATTGCTTTTATTAATGTATTTATTATTACCGGGGTTGCTTATTTTGTATTTAAGATTCCGTTTAAAGGAAGTATCTTAAGTCTTTCTTTCTATTCTATGCTTTTTCTTTTTCCTACACTATCTCTTGGTGCGATGATTTCATCTTACGCGAAGACGGAACTTACTGCACTTACCACATCTTTTATTTCTACGATGCTTCCTTCGATTATTTTATCGGGTTTTATATTTCCGGTAGAAAATATGCCTGCATGGTTACAGCCGGTATCCGCGTTAATACCTGCGACACATTTTTTAAAAATCGTAAGGGGTATATTTTTAAAAGGGACTTCTTTTTTCCCTCAAGATTCTCTGAGTCTCTTTGCTCTGGGATTGTTCTATATTTTAATTTCGATAAGAGGAGCAAAGAAGAAAATAAGCTAAAATGAAAAAAACACACCTGATTGCAATGTTGAAAAAAGAGTTTGCTCAAATAAGAAGAGACAGAAGACTGTTTCCACTGGTAATTTTTGCTCCGGTGATACAGCTTTTTCTTTTTGGTTACGCGGTCAGTCTCGACATAAAAGAAATTCCCATAGCAATTATGAAAGAAAAACAGGACAGTTACTCAGACGAAATACTGCTTTCTCTTGTGTCCAGTAATTATTTTATGATAAAAGAAAATGTTCACAGTATAGACGAGGTCAAAAATGCGATTTTACGCGGTAGGGTAAAGGCAGGTCTTATATTGGGCGCAAGTGAGACTAATATTGTTATTGACGGTTCCGATAATAACACCGCCGCGTTGATCGAAGGATATTTTGAAAAGATACTTGCCGAAAAGAGTAATAATTCAATAGAGGCTCCGGTGATCGTTCCGGTATTCAAAGTCCTTTTTAATCCTGAATTAAAGACGGTTAATTTTATGGTTCCCGGTGTTACCGGGTTGGTACTGCTTATAATTACTATGGTGCTTGCATCGGCGATATTAGTAAAAGAAAAAGAAAATGGTACCATTGAACATATTTTTGTTACGCCTCTTTCGTCGTCGGAGGTAATACTGGGCAAGCTCCTGCCTTTTATGATAATAGGCTTTTTTGATCTTTTTTTAGTAGTTGCTGCCGGAATTTTTATTTTTAAAACGCCTTTTAAAGGAAATTTAGGATTCCTTGTTTTTACGACATTTCCTTTCATACTTACAACTCTTTCACTTGGGATTTTTATATCCATAACTTCAAGAACTCAGCAGCAAGCTGTTATGACAGCGTTTATGGTAATGCTTCCTAATCTTATACTTTCCGGTTTTATGTTTCCTATTGAAAATATGCCGGTGTTAATACAAAAATTGACTTATATCGTACCTGTTAAATACTATTTAATAATTTTAAGGAGTATATTTTTAAAAGGAGTGGGATTAAAAATTCTCTGGAAAGAAACCCTTGTTCTTTTTGTTTTTGGTTTTACGTTTTTGTTTTTAAGTATATCGGCTTTCAAGAAAAAACTTACGTGATAAAATAGCTCTTAGCTTTTTGCCTTTAGCTGTTGGCTTAAAAAAGTTGCCTTGACTAAATCTAAGTATGTTTTATAATGTTGGTATGCGTACCGAAGAACATGTACACACGTGGGATACGGTTACTTATGATTATTTGCATATAGCATATAAATCTTTTGAAAAATTAAGTACAAAAGGAGTGATTGAAGCTAATGGTGAAGCCTTTGGGGATGTTTTGAAGTGCTGTATTTTTTCGTTTCTATGTATTGATGGAATATTTAATTATCTGTGGCACATAGAGTATGAAGAACGAAAGAAAAACAATAGCCGCAAAGAAGGTGTAGAATATTGGAAAAAGATTGAGACACCTAAGAAATGGATTAAAAAAAATCCTTACGAAAGAATTAATTTACTTTCGCTGGCATATTCTGGTAAAGAATTTTTTGAAAGCGGTAAACACAGTTCTTGTCTTGATATATATAAAGACTACATTGAACTTAGAAATGCGTTGTTACATGCTTCTCCTGATATTACTTATACAATAGAAAAATATTTGGATAAATCTGATGTTGGAGTAGCTAGATATTCAGTCTTAAACGTGGGAAAGATAACCCCTAAGGGAAGAAGGAGGACATCCAAAAAATGTCATCTTTCCGAATGGATTAATCTTAAAGATGATTTGCATCAAACACATGCTTTAGAGGTGTATAAATTCACATTGGCTTTACTTTATCGAACTTCAGAGATATTTTTTATGTCTATGCCGTTTAATGGAATTCACTTTCAGAAAGATGCACCAGGTTTCAAAGAAGCCTATAATCAACTTCCCAAATGCCATTTTAACGAAATACTCAAGAAAGAGTGGAATATGTCTCTAAGGTAATATTTTAAATCTTGGTGCCGTAGTGTCTTTGTGTGAGATTCTTTTTTTGGTGGAGGTTGGGTATTAACAACAAAGAGTCTCTGTGTGCTCTGTGTGTTTTTTTCCCTGTGATCTCTGTGGTTCAATCTTGACATCCTGAGTTTTTTAACTTATAATCAATTCCAAGGTGAATAGAATAAATTCTACAAAGTTACGAAAAATATTTTTCTCGATAAAGACAATGGCTGTACTTGTTATGGCGCTGATCGTGAGTATAGGAACTGCCACTTTTCTCGAGCGGGTATACGGGAATTATTTTGCAAGTATTTGGGTTTATGAAGCCTTTTGGTTTGAAATCTTATGGATTTGGTTTTCGGTCGCTCTTTTCGTAAATCTGTTTCGCTCAAAATTGTGGCAGAGAAAAAAATGGGAAGTGGTTTTATTTCCTTTTGCTTTTTTTATCATTTTATCGGGAGTAATATTGACTCGACATTTTACAATAGATGGTTACCTCGCCCTTCGCGAAGGCCAGTCGTCTAATCAATTTGTAGACAAGCCTTTTCAATTACCATTTTCCCTGTACCTTTCGGATTTTAGAATAGAGCGATATGAGAATTCAGAAGAACCCTCTCAGTTTAGAAGTGATGTTGTAATTAAAGACCCTGAACATGATATTGAAAAACCTTATTCCATTTATATGAATCATATTCTTAAGTATAGAGGTTACCGTTTTTATCAGTATTCCTTTGATGAGGATGAAAAAGGATCGATTCTATTTGTATCTCGGGATCCCGGAATTCCTGTTGCGTACGCGGGTTTTATTCTTCTAATTGGAGTAGTCGCGTTAGCGTTTTTCCTTCCGAAAGGCAGAATCCGTGAGCTTGAAACTGGTATTCGAGAGTGGGAAGAGAGTCATTTTAATATTATTCTTTTAGGTCTTATCGCTGTATTATGTCTTGGTTCGTTGGCTTTTCATGTACAAATAGAGGAATTATATAGTCGTTTTCGTATTTTACCGTGGTTAGGTAAATGGTTTGTATCGGTGTCTTTTGTTTTTTTGTTGATGAGTTTAATTCGATTTGTATTTAAAAACCGGCTTGAAAAAATATTTCCTGCTTTTAAAAAAATCTTTCAGTGGGCAGTATGGTTTGGATTTTTAATATTTACCATTGGGGTGGCAATTCGTTGGGTTTTTATGGATTATGCCTCGTGGAGTATGAAATACGAGTGCATGGTGCTTGCAGGGTGGGCAAGTCTTTTAGCTGGTGTTGCGCTGTCCCGTCATTCTCGTTTACCAATGATATGCGGATGTCTGCTTTCCGGGATCGTGCTTATTGTATCCCATATGCCTTCTATATATAGCACTGGTTCTGCTTTGCCTCCTGTTTTGAGATCCAGATGGTTTATTATCCATGTATCTGCTGCAATAGCCAGTTATGGCTTTTTTACTGTAGGAACTACTATGGCTTTTTTAAATCTTTTGAAGTTGGCGTTTCCGATTGTCCTGAAAAAAGATCATATATTGCGTGGAATTACCAATAGAAGCAAAATCATAGAACAGGCGCTCTGGATAGGGCTTCTTCTTTTAACAGTGGGTAGTATATTGGGGGCAATATGGGCTAATGAGACCTGGGGGCGATATTGGGGATGGGATCCCAAAGAGTCCTGGTCCTTGATCGTTATTCTTTCTTACGCGTTAGTGCTGCATCTTCGCTTCGTTGTTATTAGCAATTGGCGGTATTGGTTCAATATACTGGCATTTCCTGCTTTTGGTACTATGTTGATGACCTATTTCGGAGTGAATATATTTTTTTCAGGAATGCACACATACAGCGGAGAAACAGGAAGCCAATTCCCCTTAGTAATCTTTTGGATTGTTGGAGGATGGATTGCTTTATCGCTTCTTGCCTATCGAAAGGGCAAGCGAATCTGAAAGAAATTATCTTTGAGTTACAAACGCCGCGTCTAATTCAAATAAAAGTTCATCCCTGCATACATCTGCCACCAAATACATTGCGGGAATATCGGAGAGTCCGAGGGATTCTACAGTTTCTTGATACAAGGGAAAATCACTTTTTCGCTTGAGAAATACGGTGGCTTCGCAAAGATCAGAAAAAGAAGCTCCTTCTGAATGAATGAGCGAATCCACCACTTCTACAGTATATTTCACTTGAGAGGAAATGTCTCCAATGTAGATACTTTCACCTTTTTCATTAGATGACATCCCAGTTTTTTTCCTTGACAAGATTATCGTTTTATCTTATATTGTTTTTGATGTGGTTTACTGAATATTTACATGAATATTGTCGAATTCTATAAGGAGTAATGCTTATGAAAAAAGTAAATTTAGAGGTTTTAAAATCACATCTCTGGAAATCTGTGGATATTCTAAGGGGGCACATTGATGCCGCAGATTATAAAAAGTTTTATTATTTGATCGTTACACCCATTTTTTTTATTTTCTTTTATTTATGGTTCCACTTTCGAGTGGATCCTAAACTTATTTATCAATATCAAGAACCTATCTTCTTTTTTAACGCTCGATTTTTCCATGAGCATCTTCTCTATCCAGGGGGGTTGACAGATTACATTGCTGCTTTTTTAGCGCAGCTTTATTATTTTCCATGGATCGGTGCGTTAATGCTTACAATTTTTGCCATTCTTGCAACCTTCCTTACACGATGGCTGATTCAAAACACTGGAGCAAAAATAAAGGGAGATATTATATTTTTTCTTCCTGCCCTGTTGCTCTTGGCCTGTCATAGTCAATATGAATTTTTATTAAACTTTACCATTGGATATCTCCTTGTTTTACTATTTTCTTTTCTTTATATCCGTTTTAAGCCAGAGAATCAGGTAATTCGTTTTCTTATATATTTCCTGTCGTCGCTTTTGCTTTATTTTTTGGTAGGGGGAGCGTTTTTCCTTTTTGTTCTTTTGTGTGGTCTTTTTGAACTTCTGCTTGCTCGTCGATACATTTTGGGTTTCCTCATAATTCTTTCTAGTGTCGGATTACCCTATCTGGCAGCATCCTTTATCTTCTTGGTCAGCATGCGAAAGGCGTATATCTATCTCTTACCTTTTGATTATATTAATAAAAAAATCTATTTACTACATATCGCATTATATGTGTTTTATCCTCTTGGATTGATTGTAATCGCTTTCATGAATTTGAAGAAGGTTAAAGCTGTAAAGCGGAATCTTTTAACCTCCCTACGAAGTCGCGTAGGGCCTCGATTGAACATGATACTTCAGGTTATCGTACTTATCTTTCTTATAGCAGTAACAGCTTTTCTCTCATATGAGAAAGTACAAAAAGACCAGCTGATGGTGGGTCACTATGCTCAATGTCATGAGTGGCAACAAGTATTAGAAACGGTAAAGGGTACATCCCGATTAAATTTGGAAATGATTTTTCAAGCCAACAGGGCGTTATATCATTTGGGGCTCTTATCGTCGTATATGTTTGCCTTGCCACAAATTTGGGGGACACATGGTTTGATCTTGACAGAAGATGACGGGTTCAAATACCCCCTCCTAAACAGCGATTTTTATTTTTATTTAGGACATATTAATGAAGCAGAACGCTGGGCCCACGAGTCAATGTCAATTCGTGGCGAAACTGGATGGACTCTTGAACAACTGGCATTAATAAATATAGTCAAGGGTGAAGAGGATGTGGCTAATGTTTTTATCTCTAAATTAAATCAATCATTGTTGTTTAAAGAAAAGGCAAATAAATTACGCAAATTATTGAATGACAATTCCAGGCTTTTACGTGATCCGAATATTCTTAACATACGTTCTCGTATGCTCCATCCGGAGCATGATTTTGTTTATTATTCCGATTATCCCGATGTTACCTTAGAACGTATATTGAATAATAAACCCTCTAATAAAATGGCTTTTGAGTACTTAATGTCCTTTTATCTGCTGAGTGGCAATCTCGTTCAATTTGAAAAAGGAATAGCACGATTAAAAAGTTTAGGCTATACTAAAATCCCCAAGCATTATCAAGAAGCCCTGTTGCTTTATATTGCTATTTCTGGGAAACGTGAATTTCCTTCCCTTAGAGGATATAAAATCAATAAGAAAATAATAGAGAGATTTAAGAATTTTCAAAACGTACTGAAAAAACACCATGGTAATAAGAATTTGGCCCGAAAGGAACTTTACAAATCTTATAGGGACACATATTGGTTCTACTCACTTTATTATAAACCAAAGGAGCAATAGAATGAAAAAGCCAAATTTTATTATATGTACTGGATTCCTTGTTATTATCGTTATTGTAATAGCGCTACTTTTTAATGTGAGATTTAATATAGAGGATATAGATCAATATACAGAAATCGGACGTCCCCCTAAAATAGATCCTGATTATACAAATACTGTTATCCCTCCTAACATCGCCCCTATGAATTTTATCATTAAAGAACCGGGAACACGATACTATGTACAGATTTCGTCTACCAATGGAAAAGAAATAAAAATTTCCAGTAATAATGGTAAAATTATAATTCCACAAAGAGAATGGGCAAAACTGCTAAACGCTAATCGAAGCGAAGAGATTTACTATCTAATTTATGTAAAGGATGAGGGAAAATGGAAATGCTATCAAACATTTTCCAATCGAATTGCTAAGGAAGATATTGATAGCCATCTAGTTTACCGATTGATTGAGCCCGCGTACGTACAATCAAGAAGCATGGGAATATATCAACGCAATCTAACCAATTTTCACGAAAAAGCCATCTTAAAAACGCGTGCATTGAATGCCTGCTACAACTGCCATTCTTTTCATAACAAAAAACCGAACGAAATGGTTATGCATATTCGTGGTGGCAAAGCAGCAGGAACTTTTATAATTCAAAACGGGAATATAAAAAAAATCAACACTACCACAGAGTTTAATAAATATCCGGGTGCCTACAGGTCGTGGCATCCCAGCGGAAAAGCTATCGCCTTTTCGGTAAACATTGTTAGACAGTTTTTTCATTCTGTAGGATATACCCAAGAAGGGTATGACAAAATGTCTGACTTAATTTTATACAAAATCGATTCAAATATGGTAACGACATGCCCTGATATTGCAAGTCCAAGATTTATGGAAACCTATCCGGAATGGTCTCCTGATGGACGTTATCTCTACTATTGTCGAGCTCCACAACCAGACTCCAGTTCGTTATTTGAAGAGGTGTATAATAAACTGATGTACGATCTAATACGTATTCCATACAACTTAGAAACTGATAAATGGGGCAAGCCTGAAATCGTCTTATCTCATAAAAAGACAGGTCTAAGCGTTACGCAACCACGCATCTCCCCCGACGGAAAATATTTAGCCTGTGCTATGACTAAATGGGGGACCTTTGCCATTCATCGTCCTGGAGGAGATATTTATCTGCTTAATCTACAAACGGGAAAGTTTTATAAAGCGGATGTAAATAGTGATCGTCCCGAAAGTTATAATTCTTGGTCCAGTAACAGCCGATGGTTGGTGTTCTCCAGTAAAATGCGAGATGATGTCATAACGCGGCCATATTTTACTTATATTGATGAAAATGGAAAAGCCCATAAGCCATTTATTTTACCGCAGGAAGACCCAACCTTTTACGATACATTTATTACTACCTATAATGTACCGGAACTTGTTGATGGGCCAATTCCAGTCAGCGGACAAGAAATTCTTAAAATAGCTTTAACCGAAGGCAGTACACAGAAAGCCGTTCTTGATCCCAAAATTGATCTGGATGCTCAGACGAGTGCTTCTATGAAAGTCGAAGAAAAACATAATTATATTCATCAGTAACAATCTCTTAAAGTAAAAATCGAGAATTATTAATGAGTATTTTTAAAAAAATTACTTTGAAAAAACTCGGAACGGCGATCCGAAGTTTCGTATTTTTTACTTTGTTTTATTTATATCTATGGCTTTCAGTGAGTTACAAACGCTGCGTCTAATTCAAATAAAAGTTCATCCCTGCATACATCTGCCACCAAATACATTGCGGGAATATCGGAGAGTCCGAGGGATTCTACAGTTTCTTGATACAAGGGAAAATCACTTTTTCGCTTGAGAAATACGGTGGCTTCGCAAAGATCAGAAAAAGAAGCTCCTTCTGAATGAATGAGCGAATCCACAACTTCTACAGTATGTTTCACTTGAGAGGAAATGTCTCCAATGTAGACACTTTCGTCTTTCTCATTAATAGAAGCAGTTCCTGAAAGAAAGATCCATTTTTCCTCGGGTTCCGCCACACACATGGCTCGGGAGAATGCGGAGCCATATCGATAGGGTGAACGTTGACGAATCCCATAAAGGGGTCGGATTTGTATTCCGGCATTGGATCTTTGCGTAACTGCCAACAGATCCATAATTGTAGAAGCGCCTTCAGGATTTTTCCCTACAATACCTGTACTGGCAGGTAGAAAAATCTCTTCCGCATGATCGAGATCTCCGCTCTCGAGTAATCCAAAATCGGTGTAGCATGTATTTCTTGCCAGATTGAATTCATGATACCAGTCCAGAATGTTCTCCACATAGATCCATGTTCGGACCACATCCCGGTAGGAAGCGTCTGCAGATTTTAAAAGGGCTTCAGCTTTACGGAACATAGTTTCTGCTTGTTTTCGGCGATTCCCTCCGCTGGATGAATCCCCTCCGTGGATGTTTTGTAATTGTAAAAACTTGGCGCCATTTCGACTCCACATTCGCCCTCGGGGAATATTTCCCTCCCGGATGATTTTTATCATTTCTTCACCTTTAGAGGGACGGAAACTACGGAATTGAATCCCTGCAAGTGGATTGCCGTAACAGGATTCACCCTCGATATAGGTTACGAGCCCCGGATCCTCAGGGAATCGATTCCGGACTCTTTGATTTCGGGTTTCGAGTAGGTTTTTATAAATCTCAATATTTCCGAATATCCGCTCATGGATAATCTGTGCTCCCGCATTGGCTATAATTTCAGTCACACGATCGTAAATAATTTCTGCTATGTGAATAGAATCCACATGGGGATCAGTCACCAATGCGGTGATGCAGAAATAGGTATTTTGAATATCGGTAAGAAAAATTTTAAATTCTGGATTTACATCAATCGTTTGTGTAATGATCCTTGGCCTCCTTCTAATCCGTGAAAAATACAGGACGTTGGATTTCATATAAAAGGGGAGGATATAAGCGAAAAAGGATGATAAAAAAAAGCACCAGGAAAATCAATATATCCTGAATCCCAATGGCGTGACGATATTTAACTTTTGGAAAATGAAAGTCCATTCTATCTCTCATAAAAAAAACATATAACATCTCCTTGAAATGTCAAGGGAAAATTTCGCCTCTTACTTCTTGCACCGAAAACCGATACACGGTGGTGGTTTTATAGGTTTCTCCGAAATAACGGGGGTAGACCTTGAAATGTGAAATGAGTGATTCAATCTCTCTCCCGTTATATATTAAACGGGTTTTGAAGTTTCGAGAAGAAAAGATTCGTGCTATTCGTGTTATTTGTTGTTCCTTGCTTTGTTGGTTCGTTGGTTTGATAGGTAGTTAAAGAAACAATTAAAAAAAGGTGTGGTTGGGTAAATCAGTGTTTATCCGTGTGAATCCGTGGCTAATTATAGTTTTTTTCTTTGTGTCTTGGTGTCTTCGTGACTAATTAATTA
>CAYYUB010000022.1:0-19270 GCA_964474855.1 uncultured bacterium | reverse complement strand
CGCTCAACTCGGCACATTACCTTTAGTAGCTTATTACTTCGGCTATATTCCTCTGATAGGTCTTATTGCTAATTTAATCCTTATTCCTCTTACCGGTACACTAATTTCGGGTTGTTTTTTGTTTTTTCTTTTACCCTTCGCGAGCAAAATAACGGGCAACTTTGTCTGGCTAATAGGATTTACGATGGATAAGATAATGATAACTATAGAAAGGATTCCCTATGCGGTCATACAAATACCTAAAAATAAACCTTACATTCTAATTATATATGTCTTTTATTTGATTCTTCTCCTCATCTGGAGGCACAGTAAAACGAAAGAAAATATTATACTCTAAGTCTTCAAGCTTTTTCTCAGTTTGAAAGTATAAAATCTTTAATTAATTTTTTTACTTCATTATTTGAAGTAAGGGCATTCTCTCCTGTAGCTCCTTTATCAATGACAGAAAACACCAAATAATCTTTGGCTTTATGTGGAAGAGAGTATGAATGACTCGCGTGAACCGGGATATTCTTAGTTCCTCTAACATAAGTGTCTTCGAAGTATATGTCTCCATCATCCGGTCCTAACGAGAAACTAACGCCAAAGAAAAGCCTAACACGGAAATGATTTCGAGTTCCATAAATATTAAGGCTTTCCACACCAAGGTTATCGTTCCCTATTAATTCGCAAAAGGTCCCCCTTTCTTTACTTTTTGAATGGAACTCAATATCCCTTCCGATTTTCAACTTAGAGGGAGGAATATTCATTTCTAAATCTTCGCCAAATTTTTGCCATTCGGCGTCGTAAGCAAGAGCCTCAACTCCGAAAAGCTGATTGTGAAAACCATTGTTGGGAGAAGCCACATAACAAATCTTCCCCGTTATATCCTTAAACCTCACTTCTGTCCCAGGTACATTCAGAAATCTTATCGCGTACCGAAGTACAATTCCCCCCATACAATGAGCTACAAAATTCACTTTTGCATGTTCCTTTTCTTCCCAATTATCTCCATAAACAGAAACGAGAACTTTTTTTACAAAAATGGCAAGTTCTTCTGAATAACTCTTGCTTTTAAGGTTCTCGGAATATTTTCTTCTATATCTTTCACACACGGGTAAAAGCTGTCCATCTCCAATTACAGAAGGTTTACCGGTATAATATGAAAAATTGAATATTAGATTTTCCCCTTTCTGCGCGGGTAAAATGCTTTTCACATTAAAACTAAGAGAATCTCCTGATTTATCCTTACCACATCTATATCCATTATACTTTTCATCCAATATTTCGGTAAAAACAGTAGGATGTTCAAGATAATCTCCCTGATAAGGTAACCAGACTTTTATTGCCAGTGTATCGATAGCATCTGATCTATGCCCATGAAGTAAAATTACAGGAATAGAAAATAAAATCAAAATCATAACAAATAATAAGAAAGAAACTTTTGAATGTCAATACGTTCAATTGACAAATTTTAAAAAACCGTTAACATACAGATAAAGGGGGTGTTTTATGAAAAAGGTTTTAATATTAGTGTTTCTTTTTTCTTTATGTATATTCGCGCAGGAAAAAATTCTTGTATTAAACTTTGGCAGTGTAGATTTAGAAACCGAACCTCTTGATCTCAACGTATATTCGAATTTCTTCAAAAATGAAGTGCGGGGCAGGCTAAAGAATGCCACTGTTATGGAAAGTTACAGGTTTTGCGCTACTCCTTTCTGCGCAATGGAAGAAGGAAGAAAAGCAAAAGCAGACAAAGTCTTGTACGGAGTACTTAGCAACATGCCTAAAGGCAAAACTTTGATTGAAATAAAGGAGATTTCAACAGAGACCGGTATCATTAATTATTCGACACAAAAATCTGTTCACTCTCTTAATAATATCGAAAAACTTCTCGAAGATTTCGCCGAAGCCTACGCGGAGAAAAAACAAATATACGAGTTACCCGAATACAAAATAGAAACCTGGAGAGAGAACGTTAGTTCTTTCTTTTCCTTTCGGGCTGGATATTTTTATACTCTTGGAGATAGTTCTTACATAACCTCGGAAGATGAAACCAGAGTGGATAAAGTTTTTGACTTAGATATCAGTTATATGTATTTCCTTTCTCCTCACATTGCCACAGAAATATTAATAAGAACACAACATATTGATAGAGGTACTCAAATTTATTTCCCTTTTTACTATATTAGTGATGCAAGGGCAAATCATTCTTTTTTCATAGGAGGAGGCCCCGGGTTCGGCTTCGGCCCATCCTATAGAAGAGATGGTTTAACTTTTATCGCAGCCGGCGGAATAATGCTCTTTAAACATTACGACTTCAGTTACATAATAGGAGGAAGGTATTCACGTATTATAGACTATCCTTATTACGATTCGGGAATAGGCCTTTATGTGGGTTTCGCCTGGAATAGGGAATAAAATACCAAAGTAAAAAGCTTAATTTCCTTTCTTTTTTGATAGTATATTTCTTTTTCGACATCCGTTTATTAAAGAAACCGAAAACAATCGGCTGTTTCTCTTCTTGACTTAATCACGTAAAGCCTTAATTTTAGATTATGACAAACACGAATTATAATTCAAAACCAGAATTCACATACTGCCCAATATGCGGCAAAAAACTAAAGAACAATCTTATTGAAGGAAAAAAGCGAAAAAACTGCCATTCCTGCGGATTCATTGACTACAAAAATCCCCTTCCCTGCGTATCAATCATAGGAATAAAAGAAGATAAAATTGCTCTCATAAAAAGAGGAATAGAACCTTCAAAAGGCACGTGGGCACCTCCTTCCGGATTTATGGAATACGGAGAAAAACCGGAAGAAACAGCTCTAAGGGAACTTTATGAAGAAACTTCCTTGAAAGGAGAAATAATAGAATTGCTCGGTGTGCATTCCCAGGATACCAAAATTTACGGCAGTCTGGTTGTAATAATTTTTCTTGTTAAAATAACGGAAGGTAAAATCCGCGCGGGCGATGATGCCCAGGATGCTAAATTTTTTGATATAAAAGAAATCCCTAAAATAAAATACGAATTTTATAATACTGCAATAAAAAAGGCCAAAAAGCGAACGATAAAAACATAAAATAATACAACTTTTGATAATGAAATTTATTATTACTCACAAAGAAATAATAGAAAAAAAAGAATATATATAAAAGTATCCGGGAGGTAAATATGGCGAATCTTTCCACGGTATATATGGGTATCGAATTAAAGAACCCTTTAATCGTTGCAAGTTCTGATTTGACCGGGAATATAGAAGGAATTAAAAAATGTGAGGAAGCAGGTGCGGGTGCAGTTGTCCTAAAATCTCTTTTTGAAGAACAAATCGAAACCGAAACAGACGAATTGATAGACAACAGCTGGTTAACCGGTCATACAGAGGCGTTTGAATATGTCCGGGGAATGAGCATGGCTAACGGTCCGGATATATACCTTGATTTAATATCGGAAGCAAAAAAAGAAACTTCAATTCCAATAATCGCGAGCCTCAATTGTATATCTCCCAAATGGTGGATTGATTATGCAAAACAGTTAGAGATATCAGGCGCGGACGCTCTCGAACTCAATATTTCGCTGCTCCCGAGTAACTTAGAAAGAAGCAGCGAAGAAATAGAGCGCGTATATATAGACATTTTAGAAGGAGTGTTGGAGGAAATCAACTTACCTGTAGCGGTTAAAATTGGACATTACTTCACATCCATGGCAAAAATATTTAATGATATGTCAAAAAAAGGGGCAAGAGGTTTAGTTTTGTTTAACCGTTTCTATCAGCTTGACATAGATATCGAAAATCTTAAGCTAATAGCAGGTAACCCTCTAAGTTCTCCCAATGAAATTAGCAACAGTCTAAGATGGATTGCTCTTTTATCTGACCGCATAACTTGCGATTTTGTTGCAACTACCGGTATCTATTCAGGAAAAGATGTCATAAAACAAATTTTAGCCGGAGCAAAAGCTGTAGAAATCTGCTCCACATTATATAAAAACGGCATTGACCACATAAAAAAAATCTTAGAAGGAATCGAAAGTTGGATGGATAAAAACAACTACAAAAACATTGATGAATTCAGAGGAAAACTTAGTAAAAAAGAAAGTGAGAAACCAGAACTTTATGATCGACTTCAATATATCAATGCGTTAAACAAGCAACCCTGAACTTAAAGATTAACCAAAATGGTTAATCAGTTAATTGGTAAATTAGTATATTAGTTAATTAGTGAAAAACTCTGTGTTCTCTGTGTGTTGTTTTTTTCTCTGCCTGCCCTGCCTGTCCCGTAAGGAAGAATGACTGTATCGGGGTAGGGAGGAACCGACCGTACCAGGGTGTCCTCTGTGGTTAATTAGAGTTTCGGGTTACGCGTTTCGCGTTTCGAGTTAAAAAAACAAAAATCCAAGTCAATCTGCGTTCATCTGCGTCCAATTATAGGGTGTCAATCGCGAACCATGTTCGAAGGTGGGCGGAAAAACAAACCGCCTAATTTTCAATCTTTACTCCATCCCCCCCACCCATACGGCTTGCCCGCCGCCTTGCGTCGGGCTGCCTTTGGCTTCGCCCTCGCTATCGCTCGGACGAAAGCCTTAGACTGGCTTGCAACAGCAAGCGCAAGCCGTCTTGACCCCACCCCAGCAGTCACAGTCGGCCGGCTTCAGCCCCTTCGGGTCTTCCGCAACGCTCTTTGTGTGCCTGCTATCTAAAAAAAGAATATGAAAGAAAAAGTTATAAAAAGAAATCTTTATTTTTTTTAATAATCCGTGAAAAAAACCGCTTGACAAAATAGAGAAAATTGCATATTCTGTTGAGTGCATGGGTTGTTATTATGAAAAAAGCTATTCTTTTTAGTATCCTGATATTGATCAGTTGTAATTATCGTTCTCACAACCATTATGACAATCTAACTATAGAGAAAATTTTACAGTTGCCGGAAGAAGAAATTGATATTGGAGTTGCTTCCTTAGTTATGGCAAAAGAATTTTATCCTGATATGGACATTGATTACTTCCTTAATTCTTTTGATTCTCTCGTGAACGGATTTCATAAATTCTTTGGAGAGTATACCGACCCAGACCAGAGAATAAGAGCTCTTAACTCTTTTTTATATAAACCCGGAGCATGGAACAAGGGAAGAATTTTCAGTTATGATAATGAAGACCTTGAAGCGAAGAAATTAGACAATTGTTTTATTAACGGATATATACTTACAAAGAAGGGTTCGTGTATAACTATGCCTTTACTCCATGTTATTTTAGGAGAGAAGCTTGATTGGCCCATTTATCCTGTATTGGCGCCTAAACATTTCTTCGTAAGATATATTCCCGAAAAGCCAATCCCCGGTTTTCAGGAAAACATCGATGCCACTGTTGGGGGAGGGTACGTTCCTGATGAACGATACCAAACCGATTTTCAAATTCCGGAAAAGGCGATTGAAAATGGTGTTTATTTAAGGACTCTAACAAAAAAGGAGTGTCTTGCTTCTCTTTTATTAATAAACGCGGTTAAACATCTAGAAAACGAGAATATTGAAAAAGGAAAAAGATATTTAAGACTTTGCATGAAATACGATTCTACGCTTTCTCTCGCATATTTGAACTACGCTAAGGTTCATCTTGCGGAAGCTCGAAAAGCTGAAGAAGAAGGATATTTTGAACAGTTAAAAGAAACTGCTCCTTACTATGATTCTCTATATATAAAACTTCCCAAATATAAGGAAGTCACACATGCGAAACTTATGGGATATTTAAAAACAGACCCATGCGACAAGAGACCTTTTGAAAATTTGCTGACTGAAATATTCCAAAAAAAAGAAAAAGATGTAGCCGAGAAATTGTATAACTCGGTGATTAAAATAAAAGAAAAATACGAACCTTTAATGCTTTCAAAGCTGGAAATCTACAATAAAAATAAAGAAAAAGCAGAAGAGCTTGGAGTAGTATTAGAATTTTCTCAGGAATTTTTAGAGAAACAAGCTAAAAGTATAAAAGAGTTTGAAGAAAAAGGAGGTTATTAAAATGAAAAGATTAGTCTATTTAAGTTTAATTGTTTTATTTTCTAATTCGTTATTCGGCATACACTATAATAACATATTATTGTCCGCATTCAACAAAGAGAATAAGGAATTTGAGAAAAAAGAACAGGAAAGTTCTGAATTCCATTATTTTCAAGCAAGGTATTACAATGCGGATGTAGGAAGGTTTTTAAGTCCTGATCCGCATACCTTGAACCCCAGGAATTTGACATTAACAAATCCTCAAACATTGAATCCTTATGTTTATTGTATAAACGATCCGCTTACATATGTAGATCCTAACGGATTATGGTTAGATGCTGCAAACGCAAATGCTTTTATCACTGCGGCGTACGATAAAAAAGGTGCTGAATATAGTTCTACTGGATATCCTGATAAAGTGGATTGTACAGGATTAATTAAATATTCACTTAGTGTTGTTGCTGGGCAAACAGTAAAAACAGATTTGTTTTCTTCATGGGATAAGATAGCGCATCCGAAAGA
Source organism: uncultured bacterium (assembly GCA_964474855.1). Classification (GTDB taxonomy): domain Bacteria; phylum Hydrothermota; class UBA3072; order UBA3072; family UBA3072; genus JAFGHJ01. Next base: position 12,778 of record CAYYUB010000022.1, on the reverse strand, counting down.
GGGAGGAGGAATGTCGGATCGTATTCTTAATGCAGCAAAAGGAGGAAAATATGATTTGACTGTTGTTGCTAAGAATGAAATGAGAGAAGGTGATTTGATAGTTGTGAAAGGTCATGCAGAGATTGTATATGAAGTCGGAGAAGATGGGAAGATCAAAACAATGGCTGCTAGTTCGGGTGCGGGGAAAGTAAAATTAAGAAACTCATTTGATCCGTGGGATGAGAAAAGTTGGTGGCATACGGATGCCCATTTTGAAGACCCCACTGTTGTCAGGATAACAGAAGAAAGAATTCCTTATGGACCACCAAAACCAGAGGATTGGTAATGAATATATCTAAAAATCCTTATTTATTTTTCCTTACCATTACACTATTATGTAGTTGTGCTTCGGAAAAGGAAGAGTATCACGAGAGATTATTAATTGAGAACAAGATTGGATCGGGCCCTGGAGAAATAAGTTGGAAGAAAATTGGAGTGTTACCTAATGGCCCTATCAGTTTTGCAGTTAATGGAAAAGGGGAGATATTTATTTTAGACTGGTTAAATGATCGAATCGTGAAATTTGACAGCAACGGTAAATATATTGCAAATTTTCCGCAGGACACAACTGAACATCTTATGGATATTGCTTTTGATGAGAAAAATAATCTATATTTAGAATATTGGTCTGGGGATATTGCAATTTACGATAACAACATGAAACTTAAAAAATTGATAGAACTAGAAGGCCAGGGTAGTCCAATATCAACTATGGAAGTAACTAACCGTAATACGATTTTACTTATAGACCCTAATGTTAAACACGGAGAGCAGATTATTGAACTAGACACAAATGGCTATCTTTTGAGAGGCAGATATGATCTTAGATATTATATTGAAAGTAAAGGCGAATATTATTTACGGGAATGGCGTTCTATTAGTTCTAGAATGAAACTCGGTGATAGTGTTTATAATGCCGAAGACAAATCATTGTTTTCAAGAGAGAGACTGGGCTTGTCAGGAGTTAAAATCATTGGTATTGATTCTTTAAAAAATATTTATTTTAGCAGAAAAATTAAGGACGACCCGAAGGAGCGTATCTTAAAAGTAAGTCCGAAAGGCAAAATACTTGCAGATTTTTTGATAAGATATAGTTCAGGACATGACGATGTATGTCGGACAACAAGAGTATCCGACGCGGGACATGTCTATGTGCTTGATGGAAGCTGGGAGAGAGAGAAATTCCAATTATGGGAATATTATCTAAAGTAATGATAAACAATTGCAATATCTCTGAGTAATTCCTTAGTCTTCGTCCGAATATTCGAAAGAATCCTTTTATCTGCCAAGACCAAGGGGTTGGGAATGAATTCATATTTAAAATCTTATTCACATTTAATTTCTTAATATATTTTAGTCGCAACCATCCTATCAATAAAAAAACAAAATCGGATAAAAAAACAGTTTTAAATGATTTTCTTCCAAAAACAATCCAAAAAAATTTAAAAATTTCTTTTTATAACTTTTTCTTTCATATTCTTTTTTTAGATAGCAGGCACACAAAGAGCGTTGCGGAAGACCCGAAGGGGCTGAAGCCGGCCGACTGTGACTGCTGGGGTGGGGTCAAGACGGCTTGCGCTTGCTGTTGCAAGCCAGTCTTTGGCTGACGTCCGAGCGATAGCGAGGGCGAAGCCAAAGGCAGCCCGCCCTGCGGGCGGCAAGCCGTATGGGTGGGGTGGTGGAGTCTGTTTTTTGTTTTTTAGGTGGCCTGAAAGATAGTATTTTCAAAAGTCAGGCGGAGAGTTCGAAGATTGTACGTCAAGGGCAGCCATTCCAAACAAATTTTGGAATTTTCAGAAAAAAGGTTTTCAAAAGACCCCACACAACGACCCCAAAAGGGGCTCTCTTTTTTAAAATAATCATTTGAAATACAATTATTTAAAGAAATAAAATCAAAAGGACTTCTATGCGAAAAAGTTAATTGCCTATTTTTTAAAACAAAGTCGCCGCTTTCAGCGGCGTTTTTCTAAAGAAAAATCGAACCGGTTTTTTGTTTTTTAAAAATTTTCATTTTAGAGTTTCGATTATATGATAAATAAGCCTTTGACATCGTACCCTTGACAAAATTATATTTTGTTATATAATCGATATTGAGACTCAGTATCAATTATGGGGAAAGAAAAAAAGATATTCAGAGAATTTTTGTCAAAAAAAGGTTTAAGGTTTACCTCGGAAAGAGAACGAATTCTGGAAGAAGTTTTTTCAAGGCATGACCATTTTGACGCGGAAGCCTTATTTCAGGTATTCCATGAAAGAGGAGAGGATATTTCGAGAGCTACCATTTACCGCACTATGGCTTTGCTGATTGAAAGCGGCTTGGCTCAAGAAGCAATGAGGTGCGGAGAAAGAGTGCACTATGAGCACATTTACGGTCATAAGTCTCATGGGCATTTAGTTTGCATAAAATGCGGCAAGATAACGGAATTCGAGAACGACAAGTTAGAAAAGCTAAAAGAAAAGGTGTGTAAAGAGCATAGGTTTAAGCCAACAGAATTTAGATTTGGGATTAAAGGTTATTGCAGGGATTGTACTTAAAAAAATTTACAGGTTAGTTGAGAATGAGACTCAATAAAAATTAACGAAAGGAGGAGTTATGAGTGTTAGAGTAAGAGTTGTTTGGGGGGTTGTGTCCTTGTTTTTTGCGCTTACGGCACAGAGTTTTTCGAGAGAGCTAGGGAATCTTGAGGGAATGGTTGTAGATAAGGAAACGAGATATCCGCTTTATTTGGCGCACGTTGTGGTCAAAGGTCTGCCAAGAGGTGCAAGTGTGGATGAGGACGGTAGTTTTTCTATTCCTCGTCTGTCCGTAGGGAAATATAAAATTGTAGCGTCTATGATGGGTTACAATGCGGTAACCAAGGAGGTGGTTGTCTTTGAAGGTGAGACCTCTTATCTTGAATTTGAACTTGTGCAAAGCCCTATAGGAATGGGTGGTGTTGTAGTTACTGGAACAAGAACTTCAAGATACGTCAAGGATATTCCGATAAGAACGGAAGTGCTTACTCGTAAGGCTATTGAAGAAAAAGGGGCTGTTAATTTGTACGAAGCTTTGGAAGGAGCGCGAGGGATAAGAGTGGAGCAGCAGTGTCAGTACTGTAACTTTAGCATGGTAAGACTTCAGGGATTGGGCCCTGACCATACACAGGTTCTAATCGACGGTCAGCCTGTTTATTCCGGCCTGGCTAGTGTTTATGGTTTACAACAATTAGGAATTGCCAATATAGATAGAATAGAGGTGGTTAAGGGAGCTGGTTCTGCCCTTTACGGTCCGGGAGCTGTCGCGGGAGGAATTAATATTATTACTCAAAAACCTGCCCAAAAACCGGATGCAAAGGTGGGAATAGAATTAGGTAGCTATAATACGAATAAATACAATTTCGTTACTTCTATGAAAAGAGACAATGTTGGGCTTATACTTTTTGCTCAAAAACATATAGGCGATGCTATTGATCAAACCGGCGACGGAGTCACTTCCGAAGAAGTCAAGCAAGCCGACGGTATTTCTGACAGAGTTAGCACCGATGCCACGGATGCAAGTTTTAGTGTTATTGTCGACAACATCTTTGGAGATGATCAATTTACTACCACGGGAAAGGTTCTATATGAATTAAGACACGGAGGTGTTCTTGATGACAATGCTTATGAAAACCCCTTTACAGAGGGTACAGAACGTATTATAACCAATAGACATGAGGTAATGTCTAAATACAGAAAAGAATTTTTTGGGGGGAATCAAATAAACGTCTCCTTTGCTTATGTCAGACACCATCGTAATGCCACAAATGATACCTATCTTGGTGATTATATGGCTGTTCATGGTGATACGTTGCCTCCGCTGGATGACATGCGTCCATATCTTGCCGCAGAAGATGTTTATGTGGTGAATTTTGATTATCTGCAACCTCTTTTTGGAAAGCACCGCCTTTTAACGGGAATTCAATATTCCCACAACAAACTCGAAGAAACAGGAAGGTACGTAGTTGTAGATGAATATAGTCCCAATTATGGCGAACCTTATACCTCTATAAGCGAGAAGCATGCGGATGAAGTCGGAACGTATCTACAGGATGAGTTCGCAATAAGCGATGCCCTTGAAATAGTAGGGGGGATACGAGGCGATATTCATCAATCTGAGGATAACTTCCGAGGATCCGGTAAAGTTGCTCCTGAAGGTGTACCCCCTGTTAAATACGATGAAATAGCCTTGAATCCGCGTTTCGCTATAAAATACGAACCGTTTCAATCTTTCATTTTAAGGGGTAGTGTAGGAACAGGGTTCAGGGTTCCTTATGGGTTTTCTGAAGATTTGCACTTATGCAGTGGTTCACCAAGAGTTTGGAAAGGAGAAGATTTAGAAGCCGAGAAATCAATAAGTTTTAATATCTCCTTAGATTATGAGATAGGCGAGAAAGCCTTTTTAAATGTTAATTTCTTCCGCACAAACCTTGAGAACAAGATAGGCTTTACTGAAGCAAGCGAAACAGCCAGGAGTTTAGGTTATACCTACGAATGGAAAAATATAGATAATGCATACGTTCAGGGAATAGAACTTGGAGGGGATTTTCTCATAGCAGAGAGTCTTGTCTTTGATTTAGATCTTACTTTTAATGATGGTCAGTATGAACATGAAAGAGAAGACTGGGTAGGAACTTCTTTCCAGGATGAAAGCAAATACATTTCCAGGTTTCCTCGTTACTCGGCAGGAGCAAAATTAAGATTTGCTCCCACAGATTGGAGTTTCGTGCTTGAAGGGGACTACCAGGGTCCAATGTATATTGATTATTTCAAAGATGAGGAAGAACCAACAAAGATTAAGGAGACAGAACCTTACTTAATACTTAACGTTAAAGCATCGAGAAGTTTATTTGATAAATTTACCTTCTTCATGGGTGCGAAGAATCTCACAAATTATATTCAACCTGAAAAGCATACAGATGATGCAGCTTTCATGTACGCCCCCCTATATGGAAGAATAGTCTACGGAGGGTTAGAAATAGGTCTTTAACCTTAAAACAATAAGGGAACAAAAAACCAAGCGGGAGCAAAATGCTTCCGCTTGGCAAGTATAAAAAAACTAAATATCAATATATTATGTAATTTTTTATCTTCTGTTGAGTGTGTTAGAAGCGCTTTTAAAATAACCCCTTGACATCCCACCCACTTTTAGCATATACTATAGTTACAGGTAATTAACCAATGAAAAAACTCTCAACAAAAAAAAGAGAAAAAAATAAGGAGTTATTTTAAAATGGGAAACAAAACTCTTGAGAAGTTGTCTCCTGAAGAATTAGAAAAATGGAAATTGTTTTATGATTATTCGACCGAAGTATACAATAGTGAAGAAGAAAGATATAAAAGGATAGAAGAGAAGGCGTTGTCGTGTCTAACGGCCTTTTCTTTGTTATTAGTTATATATGGCTTTTTATGGAAACATGTATTGGATAATGTTATTCCTCCTAAATGTATTGCGGAAGCTGTTTTATCTGTATCCAGTGTGGTTTTGCTTTTATTCTTTATACTTTCCTGGATCATAACTTTTCATATATTCCGTACCGAAAAAAGAAAAGGGTTGCCTCTTCACAAAGAAATGGTGGAATATTTTGAAAAGGAAGAACTTCTAAGACTTTATCGAGGGTTAGGCGAAATAAGCAAAGAAGCTTATGAAGAAAATTTTAAATATAATCAAAATAAAGTTAACAGCTATAAGCTTGGCTTAAGAATGATATGGATATCTGCTATTTCTCTTATGATCTTTATTACGATGTACGCTACTTACTTATGGTGTAAATGTCCTTTAATGTTTTAATACAAAAAGCAGGAGGTATATAATTATGCAAGAAGATGAACCTATCAAAAGACCAGAGCCAATTGAAGTGGAAAAAGAGGGAGTCCCAGATACGAAAGAAGAAAAAGACTGTGTGAAACGCCCTGATACTATAGTAAAAGAATATTCTGAAGATTTTCCTAAGAAAGACAACGAGAAAAGCTAAACCTATGAAGCTGATTAACATTAAAAGGAGGATATATTTTTAAAGACTATACGCTTATTTTACACAAGCCTTCTGAAAAGAAGTGGTTTTTAATAGCAGCTTTTGAAAGTGAAAAAGAAGCTCTTAATGCCGCAAAGAAGATACTACAAAACGCAGAGGATGATGCCGACTCAGAGTTTACCTTACCAGAACCAATAACAAAAATTTCACGAGATCGCACAGAAATCAAGCACTCTAAACCTGTGTCTGTAATAGTGGAATGTGATAGTATTAATATAGAAATCCCTTCATCTGGAGTTGCAGAGATTGACTCTTTTGAGGGATTAAGTTTTATAAAGAGAACTGTATTAGATACTGAAGATTAAACAATACTATTGTCCTCAGAGGTATCTTCTTCATCTAACATTGATTGAAATTCTTCCATAGTAGGCATTCCCTCAATTTCGAATCCTTCTTGTTCTAAATTATTTAATGCCTCTTTAAATGGAATGTATAAAGAGTTTTTCCCTGCTATTTTTACATCTGGATCTTTTAGCATTTCGCGTACAAAATCTTTAGAAACGGTTTTTGTATCTTTTTCTCTTAGTTTTCTTTTAATTAAAAACTCAAATTCGCCAGCGGCTGTTTTACCTTTAATAGAGTATATGTCGTTGATTAATTTTTTGAGTGGATCTTTAAAAATAGCAATGATGATCAAAACGACTGTAGGCCAAGTAATTGCTTTTATAAATGAAATTATAAATTCAAGTTTTCCCATTTTGTTTATTATACTCCTTTTCTAGTTTTTGTCAACTTTAACCAAAATAGAGTGTAATTTTTTGGATTATTGGATTTATTTTCTCTTGACAATATTTTTATTATCCTTAAGATAAAATTAATGACCAATTATTTCATTTACGCTCGAAAATCAACAGACGAAGAAGATAGACAAATTCTTTCAATTGATTCTCAACTTCGGGAACTTCGAAATCTTGCGGAAAAAGAAAATCTTAACGTAATAAAGGAATTCATCGAATCCAAAACCGCAAAAGAACCCGGAAGGGAAATCTTTAACGAAATGCTTTCTTTAATAGACAAAGGAGAAGCAAACGGAATTATTTCGTGGCATCCTGATAGACTCGCGAGAAACTCAATCGATGGCGGAAGAATAATTTATCTCGTTGATACAGGAGCGATAAAAGATTTAAAATTCTCTACGTTCTCTTTTCAGAATAATGCTTATGGTAAATTTATGCTCTCTATCGCTTTCGGTCAATCTAAATATTACGTCGATAATCTTTCCGAAAATGTTAAACGAGGGATGAAAGAAAAAGTACTTAGAGGAGAATATCCGGGCTGGGCTCCGCTTGGCTATCTTAATGACCTTGGTACTCATACTATTATTTTGGACGAAGAAAAAGCTCCTCTTGTCAAGAAACTGTTTGAATTGTATTCAACCGGAAACTACTCATACAGTGACCTAGGTGAAGTTGCGAAAAAGATGGGTCTTAAAGGCAAAAAGGAAAAGGATTTGGTAAAAAGTGTAATCCCTGACATTCTCAAAAATCCTTTTTATTATGGTGTGTTTAAATTTAAAGGAGAATTATACGAGGGTGCTCATGTACCGTTGATGAGCAAACAGCTTTTTGATAAATGTCAGGAAGTAATGAAGAAACGCTCAAGCCCTACAAGAAAAAAGAAATATACTTTTCCTTTCAGAGGTTATATGAAGTGTGGTGAATGCGGAGCTTCAATAACTGCTGAAAAGCAAAAAGATAAATACATTTATTACCACTGTACTAAAAGAAAAGGGAAATGTTCTCAAAAATTCATAGAACAAAAAGAGCTTGCCAATCAGATTTTATTTTCTCTTTCAAAAATCTGGATAAATGACGCGACAAAGAATAAGATTTTTGATTATTATAATGGTTTACTTGAGGGAGAAGAGAATAAGTTAGAAAAGCAAAGAACTCAAAAGAAAGAAGAATTAGAGAAAATAAAAATGATGATGAGCAAACTACTCGATAGTTATTTGCCGGGCATAATCACAGAAGAAGAGTATAAAGAAAAGAAACAGGAATTTATTGAGAAAAAAGTAGATTTAGAACAGAAATTGGAGAAAATCGAGGGAGGACAGTGTGGTTGGTTCGAACTTTCAAAAGATGTCATAAACACTTGTAATTTCATAAGTGAAGCGTACAAGGAGAAAAACAACAAAGAATTATCAAAAATTCTACAAAAAACCGGTTCGAACCTTGTTTTAAAAAATAGGCAATTAACTTTTTCGCATAGAAGTCCTTTTGATTTTATTTCTTCTTTTTCTTCAAAATCTTTAAATTCTTCTCTTTACAACAATTATTTTAAAAAGGATTCTTCTTTTTTGGGCGGGGCGGTCGGGTCTTTTTCTGATATTTTTTCCGATTTTTCGTCGATTAGTAAAGAATGGCTGGGGTAGTGGGATTCTTAATTCTGACTTCTGGCTACCGGCTTCTCTCTTAAATTTCATATCCTGATAGTCATCAAGTCCTTAGCTAAAAGAATTTCTCCTTCATATCCGGAAGTTCTAACCTCTGCTTCAATTTCTTCCTCTTTCATTCCTGCAACTTCAGGATAAAAATGCGTAAGTAATAATTTTCTTACCGTAGCCTCCACGGCAACCTTCCCGGCTTCAAAAGTAGTTAGATGCCCGGGGCTTGGCTTATTCATAGGATAAGAACTTTCCAATATTAATAAATCGGCGTTACGAGAAAGACGGGTTAAAGCATCCGATAAACCGCCATCAGCTCCGTAAGTTACAACCCTGCCTCCAATATTCCACCTGCAACCAAGAGTGGGTTCAAAATGATTCATCTTTTCTGTTTTCAACAAACAATCTTTAATCTTAACTTCACTATCAGCAGAACAAGAAATAAATTCCAGAGGAAAATCACATTTTAGATAAGGCGCAAAATCCAAATTAATCTGAAGGTATTTCCAAACGTTATCCGGGCCATATATAAATAATGGTTTCTGCCTTTTGAACCCCGGCGTATACTTTAAAGCAAGAATTAAAGGGATTAGAGCTCCGATATGATCAGGATGAGTGTGGCTTACAAATATTCTGTCTATTTCTTTATACGACTCTCGGGCTTCTTTAAGGCGAAAAAGAGCTCCTTCGCCTATATCTACGAGCCAATTTTCTTCCAAATCAGGGAGATAAAAGAAATATGAAGACGGATATCTTTCAAAAGACGGGACGCAGGATCCCGAACCCAAAATAGTAATTTTAAAAGAAAAAGAATTCTTTTTGTCGGTCAAACTACGTTAAGTTTTTTTTCATCTCAGAGAGTTTCGCGTAATGTTTTCTCTCTTCCGCAATTATTTTCTCTATCAAACTTTTTTTATCCTCGGATACAAATTTCTCGACTTCATGATAATAAAGAATCGAATCCAGCTCTCTCTGCATAGCAAATTTAATGGCAGAAGAAACATCTTTTACTTCTTTTTCCTGTACTTTTAACTGCTCTTCAGTGAAGATTATATTGTCAATATAATATCTCAAGTAATCAAAATACTCATCAGAATAGTTATCAAAAGACACATCTTTAGTTATCCCGGAGAGCAAACCGGTAAAAATTTCCTTATGCTTCATTTCTTCATCCGCAAGATAATTAAATATCTTTTTTGTCTCTTCATGCTCCACCAGGTTACTCGCAAACCGATAAAATTTCTCGCCGTTTTCCTCGATCCTTATAGCAAATTTAAAAATTTCCTTCGCTTCAAAAATTGCCACTTAGCCTCCCGTAGATTTTAATGCTTCCTAATCTATCTTATTTAACTCCTCATCTATAGCATCTCTATTAAAACCAACTATTACTTTATCTTTAATAACAATCTGAGGAACTCCCATCTGTCCGGACTTTTCAACCATCTCTCTGGCCGCCTCTCTATTTACAGAAACATCCTTTTCCTCAAATTCAATTCCTTTTTGATTTAAATAATCTTTAACCAAATTACAATAAGGACAGCTGGGTGTTGAATAAACTATTATTTTAGACATCTTTTCCTCCTCTTTACCATCTCTTTAAAATCTACAGATGACGCTCTATTTCTCCCTTGTTTTCTTTGAACTTAGCTTTATAGTTATGCGGTTTTCTGCCAAAGCAAAAACCAAGACTCTCATAAAAAGAGATCATCTCGATATCTACATCCCGCTCTTTTATCGCTTTTTTTGTTGGAAGGTACCTGATATCTCCTTTCTTAACATCTTGAACGGTAAATCCGCTAATTCCGTTAAGCAAGAGAACCACCGCTCCGGCACCAGCTTCCATACCAAAATTTACGTCGAAAGCGGAAGATTTGCCGGATCGGACAAGATGTTCCGGTTTAACGTCGCGAACTTCAGGTACTTCGTATAAACCCGGGACAAACATTCCCTGCTCCTTCATAAATTTCTTAATTTTCGGGTCCTCTTTTAATCTTTTCTCCAACTGGCGCCTAACATACCTGCCGGCTCCGGCTAATTTTTTATGACCAAAAGCGTCTAATCCAAGACTCTCATCAACTATTTCTTCTCCGGACGCGTCCTTCATCCCCTCCGCGACAACCACTGTATAGGTACCCGCATTTACATCGCTATCGATTATTCTCCTCATATAACGCTTTTTAAGATGCTCATAAACAACATCAAAATCCACCAATACTTCGGGGATTAAAATACAATCGGCATCAGCACCCACACCTCCTCTAAATGCCGTATGTCCGGCATACCGCCCGAAAACCTCAATTACCATCACCCTGTTGTGGCTTTGCCCCGTGGTTTTAAGATCGGAAACAAAACCTGAAACCCTGCTGATGGCGGAATCTGCTCCGACAGAATAAGTCTGGAGGTCAAGATCCATTGTTTTCGGCGCGTGAACACAGGGTATACCCTGCTCCGATAAATCTACTACCACACTGCCCGTATCATCGCCACCGGAGATAACCAGACCACCTATATTGAATTTTTTAAGGCCTTCTTTTATTCTTTTATATTTATCCTCACTCTGTATATTTTTTATTTTCACTCTGGAGTGCCCGGCTTCCGAACCTGCAAGAGTGGGGTTTATGGTATCAACTCTCCTCTCGTCCAACTTAGTTAGCTTTTCCATATCTATAAGATTATACAACCCCGCGTAACCATTTGGAATAACATAGGCAGAAACACCGTTTGCCATAGCCATAAAAGCGGCGCCTCGAACAACGGCATTCAAACCGCCGCAGTCTCCGCCGCTAGTTATAATACCGATATTTTTTATCTCAGACATTTATTTTCTCCTCTCTTGTATTTTTTTTTGATCAAGAGTGTTTGTGGCCATGAACAAATTAATGTCAGGTCTTATCCGCCCGTTTGACGCAGAGCGCATCATTCAAGGCAATTACAGCTCTATTATAATCTTTTCTATTAATTACGAACTGCATATTAACCTGCTGCAGAGACTGCGAAACACACTCAACATTGACCCTATTTTTCGCCAACAATTTCGTGGTCCTTTCAAGAATACCCGGACTTGCTATATTGGTCCCAACCACACACAAAACAGCTACCTTCTTAACAGTAATTCTATAATACTTCTCTTTCAACTCATTTATTAACGCGTCGCTTGAATCCTTTTCCCATATCACCATTGATATGCTATTCGCATCCGTTGCTTTCAAAATATAACTTACCCTATATTTTTTGAGAATCTTCATTATCTCAAGGTCAGCTCCAACCTCACCCACCATGAGCGGATCATGAACTTCTACAGCAACCACTTTATCGCTGCCTGATATTACTTCCACTCTTGATTTTTCGCCCACGTAATCCTTCGAAATAAGCGTTCCTTCGTGCTCAGGCTCAAAAGTATTTTTTATCCTGATATTGATTCCCGCCATTTCGATGAGCTTGGACGCCTTTGGATGAATTGCTTCCATCCCTATATCTGCGAGCTGATCCGCTACGTTAAAATTCGTAAATCCAACAGGAATAGCTTTATCCTCTCCCACGACTTCAGGATCCGCGGAAGAAAGATGAAATTCCTTATGAATCACCGCCTCGGAAGCACCAACCTCAACTGCCACCTTACTGAAAGTAACCTCGGAATAACCTCTATCGAATTCCCTCATAATTCCTTCCGTTCCCTTCGTGTATCCGGTAACAATGGCTAAGGTTTGAGAGAAATTTATTCCTTTTAATATTTTATGTATTCTTTCGTCAATGCTCAACAATTCGGAATCTTCAAAACCACATAAATCGACGAAAGTAGAATTAATATTATTGTTTTCAAGAATATTTACCGAGTTGAAAGCCGATTGAGCTTCTCCTATGGAAGCTAAAACTTCGCGCGCTGCAAGTAAAATACTATCTCTGTCAAGATAACCCGAAGCCAAAACATTAGCCATATTATGGAGATAATTTCTTGCTTCCTGAATCCGATTTTTTATAAAATTATCGGCGATTTCGAGATCCAATCCAATATCGATAAAATCTCTATTTATTTTTAGAAGTTTCCGAAGCACTGACTCCAGAGCTTGATCGTAATCTCCCTTCTCCACAAATTCCGCATAAACACCGGGTTCTCCGGTCTTCTTATGCTCCAGAAGCCAATTGGTTACATTTGCGTACGCAGAGACCACAAAAATCCTGTTGTAGTAATCTCCTTCCCTGCGATTCCCAATTATAATATTTTTTAGTACATTCTGGAATTTCGACATCGAAACTCCACCAATTTTTTCAACAGTTAACATCAATCCTCCATTAAAAATTAGGA
>CAYYUB010000021.1:0-19732 GCA_964474855.1 uncultured bacterium | reverse complement strand
GCTCTATTTAAAACCTCAGTCATACTGACCCCTAACTTCTTAGATAAACCCTTTAGTATCTTTCTTTCCTCTTCACTTATCCTTACCGTCACACTTTTCATGATAACCTCCTATACATATTTATATACAAAAATATACACAATATTGTATACAAGTCAAGGGTTGATTGCCAAGAATACACAAATGAATTGGACGCAGATAAACGCAGACTTACTCAGATTTTTTTGTTTGTTTTAACTAAAACCTAAAACCCAAGACCTGAAACCTAAAATATTGCCACGGATTGACACGGATAAACACTGAATTTTGAATTGTTGGTCTGTGGGTCGGTTAGTCCGTCAGTCTGTTATTATAAAAGACCGATCACGGCAGACCGATTTTAACAAGGAACTACGAACCAGGAACTTGGAACTAAAAATTAAATCGACTCAGAACCCGAGGCTTGGATCCTGAGCCGATTTTGACTTCTTCTTGTTTTTTTCTTTTTTTACCTACCTAACGATCCAACTTTTGTCACTTAAGCAATATCATTTTACGGTGCTTTGTATAGTCACCCGCTTTGAAAGTATAGAAATATATCCCCTGAGGAGCTTGTGTACCAGCGCTGGTGCGACTATCCCAGCTAACCGATTTATATCCGGCTGATTGCTTAGCGTTAATCAATGTCCGAACCTTCTGTCCGATTAAATTGTAGATATCAAGTTTCACCTCAACGTCTTTCGGTAATCCGTACTTGATTATAGTGCTTTTTGCAAAGGGGTTAGGAAAGTTCTGGTAGCAGCTGAATACTTTTGGGATACTATCTTTGGATACACTCTCGTTAGAAGCTTTGATTCCTTTTGGCATAGCTACTTTCATCGAACTCATACCCCCACCGCCGCCTCCATATAGCGGATTGATAGCCGCATGAAAATATCCGCCTTCCTCGACTCTAAAGAAATATCCTAGTTCACTACCTTTTAAACTGATTTTTTCCCCTGCCTCCATTGCAACCTTCCCACCGTTTGATATTACAAAATCATTTGTCGATATGGTGTTTTTTGATTGGTAGGTTTTAATTTCGTTTGTCTCGATTTCGTCCATTAGTTCAGTTAGGTTATTATTCAGTATGTGGTTTTTTATTGTGTCGTAAGCGGGAAGAGCTGTGGCATTCGTCCACTTGTATACATTTCCCCTTAATAGTGAGAAAGGTCTTGAGGTATTATCTCTTAAAGGGTCCCGTACTGTGAATTCCTCAATCCATAAGGAACATACACCTGTACCACAGTTTGTGCTATCGACGTCGTCTTCTTTATATATTTGGTCACCAAGAGGAATTCCGATCGCATCCGTATTTGCACTGAAAAACAAAAATTTGTAATTGTGATTCTCTTCCAAAAGGTTATCTATAGAATCCAACAACTCTTCATATTCTACCGCTTGTGTGGACGGTTCCCAATAGGTATTTACTGTGTCAACCCAGTATATTATAGCGCTATCAGTGGGGCCGGTAACAATTAGTATTGTATCTGTCGCATTTGTATCCGGATAGTATTCGTTATAGAAAGACCATGTGCTGTCAAAAGTGGTGTCGGTATAAGCGTGATACCACATATACCACAGATATCCGAACTCTGTAATCCATATTGGGGTATTGTCTCCTAGTAAAAAATCTACAGTGTTTCTTACGCTCCTCAAACGTTCCATAAAAATGTCTGGGTTTCTGTATATATGGTGTGTTATAAAATCGATATTGTCAGCCCCAATCAAATCTATGATGTCACCAAGCATCTCTGTGGTTAGCATCTCAATAGTTTCTATTGTCCCGGCAGTTTGCACGTTTTCGTAATATTTCCATATGCTGCTATCGTTGGTAGTCGCTATCAGGCAAGGTCCCCCTAATTTGGCATTTGGATTTGCTCTCTTTAATGCTATTCTTGTTGAATCAAAAATCTCCGCATACTGTACTAAATCTCCGAGGAAGTTTCCTTCATCGTAGGGTTCGTTCATGCATTCCCAGTAATTAATAGGTATCTTTAGCCATTCCGGTTCCGCAACAGTATCTCCCTCGTAAGTAATGTATATCCCGTCTCCGTCATATCTCTCTGCCATTGCCTGGGTGAATTTCATATAATCTCCCCAGTAGCTTGGGTCAAAGGGATACGTTTCCCCGTATTTCGAGGCCGTATTCGGAGCAGCAGAATTATGTGCCCAGTAAGGATACCAATATCCAATAACCGGAAGGAAGTGCATATCTCTTTCTCCTGTCCATTTAACGAGCGAGTCTTCGTGACTCCAATCGTATTCACCTTTATTCTCTTCTACCGAAATCCATGTGAATTTAAACATTCCTCTCCACCATTTTATACCGCGGGGTGCTGACGAGTCAATTGTTTCCTTATATATTTCACAGTGAGCATTCTTTGATTTATAATCTCCATAGGCAGTATTATTCATACCGAAAGGAAAAAGTTCATCACTGCTGCGAAGCGAAAGACTAAAAGAAAAGATTATTAGTATGATAAAGTTTTTCATAATACCTCACTTATATAAAAAGATTATCATTTTTTTCAGTTTTCTAACGCGTCTATTCGCTTTTGGAGTTTTTCGTTTTCTTTTTTTAGTTCAATCACATACAGAGTTAACTCTTCAACTTTTTCCAAAAGTTTCGCCTGCATTTCGCCGACTTTTACACCGTTTTCTGCTACTTCTTTCTCCGTCGGTATTCCCGGTAAATTTTTTTCTTCCTTGATATGTTTTTCAAGTTGCTCAAGAGGCATTAGTTTGTAATTATCCGCGAAGACAAAATCCGACCAGCCAACCTCGACTGTTATTTCCTTTGCTCTTATATGACCGTTAACTGCAAGTTTGTAACTCCCGGGATTCCCTGTTCCAATGCACACGTTGCCGGGGAAATATTGTTTGGTGGGCCAAAGACACATAGTAGTTTGCCAATTATTTCCATCAGTTGCTTGTACTAAAAAAGCATCATCACGACCTATTAAACATTGAGTATGATACGCTGAATCAGTATCGGTATCGTGAAATTTGATATATGGATTTGCATCTTTAAAACGTGCGGTACCACACACATCTAATCTGTAAGCTGGCTCCGTCGTCACCCCGATGCCGACTGCTCTGTCTACTATAACATTCCCTTTAAAGTATGCCTGGCCATAATTTACTGGAGTAGATTGAAGATAGAAAAGTTCATTTGAATTTTCGTCTACCACACTTATTGCCTTATGGTTAGATTCGTTATCTATGCCTTCGATTAGAAGTTTTGTACCCATATTGTAACCTGTATTGAACGCTCCGCTTAACACGAGTTGAGCATCGGGAGTTGCATCTGGACTATTTGTACCCCAATTGCCAAAACTCATGCCATATTGACCATCAACTGCTATGTGTCCTCCTGAAACGTGAAGTTTGGATACCGGACTCGTCGTCCCGATGCCGACAATTCCAGTATAATAAATTTCACTTGCATCTCCAAACCATAACCCCCCTCCACCAGCCGGCT
This sequence comes from uncultured bacterium, assembly GCA_964474855.1. Taxonomy (GTDB): domain Bacteria; phylum Hydrothermota; class UBA3072; order UBA3072; family UBA3072; genus JAFGHJ01. Next base: position 16,230 of record CAYYUB010000021.1, on the reverse strand, counting down.
GCCAGGTTCCCACACCATTACTACCACAAGTTAAAACATAACCACTGTGCACGCCCGCATTTAATACAAAACCCTTCATTCCTATTGTACCATTAACATGTAAGGTATAAGCAGGATTGCTTGTTCCAATACCAACGTAATTTATACCTGAAATAGGCCGTATAACGGTTGGGTTGGGACTACGCCAATAATCCGCTCCATAGGTAACCATACTAACCAACAATAACGTGACTACTACAATACTTACTTTTTTCATACTTCTCCTCCTTATTTTTAATGGTTAAACAAATATTTTTTATTATGTCGATAATTGGCTTTTTGATTCTATGTGAATTTAGTATAGGGGAATTTGGGTTTGATGTCAAGGCAAAAATTAACCACAGATTTCACAGATAAACACAGATTAAAAAAATATTTTGTTGTTTAAATATGAAAAAAATATTTGTGATGGGGGATAGGGTAATCCAGTGTAAGTCCGTGTAAATCTGTGGCTAACTAAAACGAAGAATAAATTTGGGGGGTGGGGTGGTTGTTTAATCCGTGCCTATCCGTGTGAATCCGTGGCTAATTATCTGGGGTTGTGTGGTGGGTCTCTGTGGTTAAACAATGGTAGTAGTTTGAATATAATATTCTTGACATTGTAATATATTTAGTTATTTTATAATCAAATGGGTAAACATTTAGATTACTTAAACAAAAAAGAAAAAGAAGTAGTAAACTCTTTCATAAAGGATTTGAGGAGACGATTGGGAGACAATATCATTAAGGTGCAACTTTTTGGGTCTAAAGTTAGAGGTGATTTTGAGGAGTATTCAGATATAGATATATTTATCCTCGTCAAAGATAAAAAAAATATAAGGGATAAAATAAGTGATATATCTGCCGAATATTTCTTTAAGTACGATATTCCTATTTCTCCTGTGGTTTATAGTTTATCAGAATATCAGAAGAACAAGGATTTGGGTTCATTTTTCTTTGAAGAAATAGAAAAAGAAGGAATTCTTTTATGAGTAGGAAAGCTTTAGCTGATTATAGGATCGAAAGAGCAAAGGAAATATTTGTAGAGGCAAAAGATACTCTTAAGCAGAAGCACTATAAACTTTCTGTTAACAGAAGTTATTACGCAATGTTTACTGCGGCAAAAGCTTTACTTGCATTAAAAGAAAAAGATTCGGCGAAACATTCCGGTGTCATTTCTTTATTTAGCAGGTATATTATTAAAAACAATTTATTCTCTAAAAAACTTAGTAAATATTTACCAAAAGCTAAAGATTTAAGAGAAGACGCTGATTATGTTGATTTTATAAATATTACTAAAGAAGACGCGAATTTACAGTTAGAAAGAGCTGCGGAATTTATTAAGGAAGCCGAAAAAACTCTTTTAAAAATGCTTGATAAGCCGGAAAAATAGAGTAACAGGGCAGCCGAAAGGCCGAAGACCGCGGACGGATGACCGAATTAATTAAAAAAATTACCACAGAGCCACAAAGAAAGAAAAGCAGAGAAATTGATAAATGGGAAAAAGGGAAATGGTTAAACAACAAAGAAAAAATCCTGCCGATCTGCATACAGTTTTCTTTTTAGCGAAGTAGGCAAACCTTAACATTTCCAAAAACCATATCAATATTATTCTATGAAACGTGTAAAACCCTGAAAAATAAGAAATATTACTATTGTGAAAATCAAGAAACTTCTCCCGATACGGATTAAAAACATAATAAGAACTTTAAGAGGTTTCATATATTGCATCATTTATTTGGGTAAAGGACGATATTGTCCGGTATGCGGGAAGCAACTCAGGAAATTCGGAAAAAGTGGTGTAGACCAAAGAGATGATGTAAAATGTTTGAAGTGCGGTTCACTTGAAAGGCATCGTTTGGTCTGGCTTTACTTTACCAAGGTGTCCGATCTCTTTGATGGAAAGCCGAAGAAAGTGTTGCATATTGCGCCTGAGTTCTGTTTTGAGAAGAGGTTGAAAAAAAGAATTGCCACTGGATATATTACGGCTGATTTTAATGATCCTGAAGCAATGATAAAAATGGATATTACCGATATTCATTATCCTGATGAATCATTCGATGTTATTTATTGCTCGCATGTTCTGGAACATGTAGTAGACGATATAAGTGCTATATGTGAATTGCATCGAGTCTTAAAAAAAAGTGGATGGGCTGTAATATTGGTTCCAATAACGGGAGAGAGAACTTTTGAGGATTTTTCAATTATAGATCCAGACGAACGCCTGAAAGTTTTTGGCCAGGAAGATCACGTAAGAATATATGGCAGAGATTTTGTAGGCAGACTTAAAAAAGGGGGATTCAAAGTAAAGGTAATCGCTCCTTCTGATTTTCTTAATAATGATGAGATCTTGCAAATGGGGATAAGTGCCGAAAGTGGAGAAATTTATTACTGTACAAAATAACAGACTAAAAGAATTAGCTTATTGGCAAGTAACTCTGCCCTTTAGATTCTTCGAATCAGTTAATAGGTAAAAAAAATACAATAATTACATAATCTAAATGTTAGAAAATTAGGGGAAGTTGTGGGGGCTTTGTAGTACTGTCAGTCAACTTTTTGTTTTTTTTGCAGAAAAGAGAAAAGATCAGCCACTAAGGCACCCCGGTCATTCCCTGTTAAATATCGCTTCGCATTTCACAGGGTAAACTTCCCTACGGGGCAAGTGGGGTGGGCAGATTTAAAATATTTATTTTATTGTTTAAAAATAAAAAATATTGGGGGAGGTTGGGTAATCTTGTGTTGATCTGCCTGCCCTGTAGGGAGGAACGACTGTACCAGGGTGAAATCTTGTGGTTACTATCTGGGGTGTGGTATGGACTTTACTTTTTAATTTTTAATATTTAATTTTCCAGATTAATTTCAAGTAGATGGATTTTGCGTAAGAAGTTTGCCTATTCGTCTCCAGCGAACTTTTCTGAAAAATGCGGTTACAGAAATTTTGGGTTGCCATGACCAGTAAATTAACAGAGGTGTTCCGGATATGTTGTCGATAGGTACCGCTCCCCAGAATCTTGAATCATCGGATTCATCTCTGTTATCGCCCATCGCAAAAACATGACCTTCGGGAACAACTATTGGTCCGAAATTATCTCTGACATGAGGATATTTCTGTAACTTTCTGTTCTCCCATAAATTCTGAAATTGCTCTTTTCCTATATTGAGAGGAGGATATTCTTTTGTATCTCTGTGTGAAGTGTAATTCGCGTTTATGTCTTTGCCATTTATGAAGAGAATTTTATGTTCTATGTAAACTGTATCGCCATCCACGGCGACGCATCTTTTTACAAAATTCGTGTCTTTGAATAATCCTTTACCACCAAGAGGATAACGAAATACTATAATATCACCTCTTTTGGGTTTTTTTACTCTGAATAAATATTTATCCGTGAAAGGTAGTTTTATACCGTATTTAAGTCTGTTTACTATTAGAAAATCACCTACGCGGATTGTGTCTTTCATCGATCCGGTTGGCACATGAAATGTTTGAACTACGAAACCACGTAAAAAAAGGATTATACCTATCGCGATCAACCACGATCTAATTTCCTTCCATATTTTTTGTTTATCTATCATTTTAACCACTTCCCATGACATTTTTTAAATTTCTTTCCACTTCCGCATGGACATTTTTCGTTCCTTCCAATATCTTTTATTCTTTTTCCCTCTTTCTCCAATTTAGAGACCTCCTCTTTAAATCTTTGATCCAGTGTAGGGTTTCCCACTGCCGGTATCACTTCTTTGGGCGTTATTATTTTTTTTCCACCAGTCTGTTTTGCTTCTTGTTCAATACCTTTGAACTGTTCCTTTACTTCTTCTCCCTGGACTTCCTCGGGTGCCTGTACGGCTTCTGGCGCGAATCGATACAGCAATCGAACAGTATTCTTTCCAATATTATAAAGAAGTTCTTCAAACATACCGAAAGATTCTCTTTTATACTCTACCAGTGGATCTTTTTGCGCGAAACTTCTTAAGTTGATACCTTCTCGGAGTGCGTCTAACTCGTATAAGTGATTTCTCCATTCGTCATCTATTACCTTTAATATTACCATTCTCTCAAAGTGTCTCATAAGATCATGGCCGACAATTTCTTCTTTTGACTCGTATTTTAATTTTACAAGCTTACGTAAATTTTCCTCTAATTCGTTTCTTTTGATTTCTTCTATTTTGCTTTTTTCTTTGTCAAAATCTATCAGGAAGAGTTCTATTAAATCGGCACGAAGAGCCTGCCAATCCCATTCTTCGGGGTACCTGCCTATTAAATAGGAATCAAAGATTGCATTAAGCGTGTCATCCGTCCATTCCATCACTCTATCTTTTAAATTTTCTCCGTCTAAAATGTCATTTCTGATATCATAAATAACTTCTCTTTGTTTATTCATTACATCGTCATATTCTAAAAGTCTTTTTCGGATGTCAAAATTCATTCTCTCAACTCGTCTCTGGGCGTTTTCTATTGCTCTTGAAATTAAAGGATGTTTGACTGAATCTCCATCTTCAACACCCATTCTGTCCATTGCGCTGGCTATCCGTTCTGTGGCAAATACCCTCATTAAATCATCTTCAAGTGAAATATAAAATCGGGACGCCCCCGGATCTCCCTGACGACCGGATCTACCCCTGAGCTGATTGTCGATTCTTCTTGCTTCGTGTCTTGCCGTACCGATAACATGAAAACCACAGGGTACGTCTTCCCTGCATTTGACGACGTCTACATTTTTGTCAACCTCTTGGTCTTTTTCTGTGATAATACAACATTCTTTGCACCGGATTATTTCTCTTGCCGGTTTTATATCTGTTCCTCTACCTGCCATGTTGGTTGCAATTGTGACCTGCCCTTTTTCTCCCGCGTGGGATATTATTTTTGATTCCTTTTCATGGTATTTTGCATTTAGAACCTGGTGAGGAATCCCTTCCCTTTGCAGCATTCTTGATATCAATTCGGACACATCTACTGAGACTGTACCAACAAGAATAGGTAGACCCTTGTTGTGTAATTCTTTAATTCTTTTAACTATCGCGTTATATTTTTCTCTTTTTGTCCTGTATATTAAATCGTCATGGTCAATTCTTCTGACCGGTTTATTTGTTGGTATCTGAATGACATCTAAATCATATATTTGCGTGAATTCTTCTGCTTCTGTGGCAGCCGTTCCTGTCATTCCGGCAAGTTTATCATACATTTTGAAGTAATTTTGAAGGGTGATGGTCGCAAAAGTTTGGGTTTCTCTTTCGACCTCAACGCTTTCTTTTGCTTCTAACGCTTGATGAAGCCCATCCGAATATCTTCTTCCGGGCATTAGTCGTCCTGTGAATTCATCTACTATTACAACCCTGCCCTGTTTTACTATATATTCAACGTCTTTTTCGAAAAGCGTATAAGCTTTTATCAGTTGATTTGCCGCGTGTATTCTTTCTGATTTTTCCGCGTAATTTCTTTCAATTGCTTCTTTTTGAACTATCTTTTCCCTATCTGATAAAGACGTATTTTTTTCAATTTCTTGAAGAGCAATTGACAGATCGGGAAGTTGAAAGAAATTTTTTGATTCTTTCTTTATAATTAATTCCTGTCCCATTTCAGAAATATTTGTCGAATTTTCCTTTTCGTCCATTGCAAAATATAGTTTCTCATCTATTTCGTGCAATTTCTTATCCTTCATAAAGCGTGACTCTGTTTCCTGTAAAAGGTATTCGACTTCCCCGCTTTGTAGTAACTTCAGTAGTTGTTTGTTTTTCGGGTTTCCTCTTTTGGCGATGAGTAGTTTTTCTCCTGCTTCTTCTCTTTTTTTCTCATCAAGTAAATTTTTTGCCTCTGCTACAGTACTGTTTACGAGCAGAGTTTGTCTATGTACCAGGTTGGCTATGGCAGGTCTGAGTTCACCGTATTGTTTTGTTACTGAATGTTGAACGGGGCCCGATATAATAAGAGGTGTTCGCGCTTCGTCTACGAGTACGGAATCCACTTCATCTACTATGGCGAAGTTATGTCCTCTCTGAACTCTATGTTCGGGAGTGACTGCCATATTGTCGCGAAGATAATCGAATCCGAATTCGTTATTGGTACCGTAAGTTATGTCGCAGTTGTATTCTTTTATTCGCTCTTCCGGGTTCATATTCGATATTATCACACCAACCGAAAGCCCAAGGCTTTCGTAAATGGTACCCATCCATTCTTTATCTCTTTTTGCGAGATAGTCGTTTACCGTAACCAGATGAGCACCTTTTCCGGAAAGGGCGTTAAGATATAGAGGCATTGTAGCTGCGAGAGTTTTTCCTTCACCTGTTTTCATTTCCGCAATATTTCCTTGATGTAAAGTAATAGCACCGACTAATTGCACGTCGTAGGGAACCATATTCCATTCCCATTCCAGATCGGTTACGCTCCATTTTTTTCCCAATAGTAGTTCGCATGTTTTTTTTACAAGAGCGAAACTTTCTACCATTAAATCATCCGGTGTTTCACCTTCTTTTAATCTTATTTTAAATTCTTCGGTAATTTTAGGCAGCTCATTTTCTTCAAGCTTCTCGTATTCTTTGAATTTACTGTTTATTTCTTCGACGATTGGATGAAGTTTGTTTAAAACTCTTTCATTATGAGATGGGATAACCCTTTTTAAGAGTTTAAACACGAATTAAATCACCTCTTTCTACACCTGTTGATATATAACCAATTTTCACTTCCGTAGAATCCTCAATAAATTTTATAAAGTTTTTTGCTTCTCCGGATAAATCATTATAATTTTTAATAGATTTTGTATTATTCCAGCCGGGGAGGCTCTTGTAAATTGGCTTGGCTTTTTCTAATTTCCAAATTTCCGAAGGAAAGTGTTCCTGCTTTTCTCCGTCGATTTCGTAAGCTGTCGCTATTTTGATTTCGGAAAAGCCATCTAAAACGTCAATTTTTGTAAGAACTATTTCGGTAATACCAGAAATCCAGCAGGAAAATTTTAATGCTACGAGGTCCAACCAGCCGCAGTCCCTCGGTCTCCCTGTGGTTGCTCCGAATTCTTTTCCGGAATTACGAATAAGTTCTTCTGTTTCTTGTTCCATGCGACTTGGGAAGGGACCTTTGCCCACTCTTGTAGTATATGCCTTTGAAATCCCGATTATATTTGAGATTGAATTTGGGGGAATGCCGCTTCCAGTTAAAATTCCTCCGGGTGTAGGATTGGATGAGGTAACGTAGGGGTAAGTTCCGAAATCGATATCTAAAAGTACACCCTGTGCGCCTTCGAATATTATTCTCTTTTTTTCTTTTAGTAGTTGACGGATAAGCTCTACCGTATCAGTTACCATATGCCCGTAATTTTTTCTAAAAGTTTCTATAGTTTTAAGATATTCGGGCGGTAAGTTAAATTTATCTAAATAAGTGGGAGAGAAAATGTCTCCCATTCGGACCCCTTTCCTTAATATTTTATTGGAGTATGCCGGTCCTATTGCTCTTCCTGTTGTACCGATTTTATCTTTCGTTTCTTTTTCTTCTTCGAAGTAGGAGGGAAGTATCAAATGGCTTCTTTTGCTTATTTTGAGATTGTTGTTTATTTCTATTCCTTTCGCTCTTAATTCTTCTATTTCTTTTATTAGTTGGGTTATATCAATTACGACTCCATTTCCTATTATTGAGAGTTTATCCGCTCGAAAAATACCTGATGGAACAAGGTGCAAAGATAATTTTTCGCCTTTGTGGAAAATTGTATGACCTGCGTTTGCTCCACCCTGGTATCTGCAAACTACATCAAATGAATCGCTGAGAGTATCTATTACTTTTCCCTTTCCTTCATCTCCCCATTGTAGTCCTATTACTGCGGCATTTCCTTCTTTCATAGTGTTTCTCTTTAAAAACTTTCCCTATAGAATATCTGGAGTTGTCGTCCTACGGTTCCGGAAAAGATATTTTTGAGATCAAACTGAATGCCCAGACTTCCGGATTGTAACTTATATCCAAGATTGAACCTGCTCTCATCATTATCGTTTGCTCCCATTATGTATTCAAGGTGGAAAGTATGAGCTTCGGCTAAATTTAAAGCCGCATTTCCGAAAATATCGGCTCCGTTTCCCTCATCGAAGTTATAATTCCCGCCCCCGGAGAGTATCAATCCCGGCATCAATCTAGTTCCTACAGTCGCGAATATATATTTCTCGGCATATTCCTCGATAGGTTCATCGTTGTACCCTATAACGCTTTCTATTATTCCATTGCCAAATAACCTTATTCTAAGATCAAGAGCCGGTCTGTCTTCCCATGATATATCCCCGTATCCGATAAGATTAGTTCCGCCGAAGCTTGTGCTTAGGATAATGCCGTTCCAGATTCCAACTCCGATTTTAGCTCTTAATTTATTAGTAGGTTCTTCTTTTATATGAATGAGAACTTCTCCATGATAAAGAAGAACCGGTAATGGGTTATCAATTCCTATGATAGGTTCATTGTAAGCGGAAATCATAGATAAAAGAAAAATAATCATTTTGCCTCCTTTATATACTGAAGCGTATGCTTCCTTCGCCAATTATATTGTTGACTTTTTGTATCAATTGTTCATCCGGTTTAATTTTTATATCTCTGGATTTTAGACGTATTTCTTCATAATCATTTCTGCAAAGTATTGTGAGAGGTATTTTTCCTGAATGTTCGGCTAAAACTTTCTTCACCCCGGTTATGTCTTCTTCTCCTAACCCCCCTATATTAAGGATCAGATAAGCGCATTTAAGATGATTTTCTATTTCATCTAAAGGCATTATTTTTTCCGCACTTATTTGCACTTGATTACTCATTGAGTCGGCCTTAATTCTTCCCTTTATTACTATGGATCCGAGAGAATCCAATTTGCTTCCAAATTCTTCGAATAATTTCGGAAATACCAATACATCAAAAGATCCGTTTTCGTCTTCGACCCTTAATTTTGCCCATCGATGGTTCTTTTTTGATGTTTTTTTATCGACTTTTGTTATAGTTCCTCCGGTGATGATTAACTTATTAGTGGGTAAATCTTTTAATTTTGTAGATGGTGTGAATAGTGCTTCAGAAAGCTTTGCGTATTGAGTTAAAGGATGACTGGAAAAGAAAAAACCATAGGCTTCCTGCTCGTACTTTAATTTCTCATCTTCGTCGAATGGGGTTGTCGGAATCAGTTCTCTTTTTTTATCTTTAAACAAGGTTTCCATTTTTCTTTTTTCCTTTGTCTTTGTATAATCGATTGCGTTCTGGAGGGAAGAGAGTAAAGAATGTCTGTTTTCTTCGAGAGAATCAAAAGCTCCCGCTTTAATGAGACTCTCGATGACTTTTTTGTTTACAAGTCTTCCGCCGGCTCTCTCTACAAAATCAAAAAAACCTTCAAATTTTTGCTTCCTTCTTTCTTTTACGATTTCCATGACCGCATTTTTTCCGACATTTTTTATGCCTCCCAGACCATAACGAATTGTTTTCTTTTTCGGAGTAAATTCGTAAGTAGAAATGTTTATATCCGGAGGTTTTATTTCTATTCCATGTTTCCTCGCATCTTTAATAAATTTTCTTATATCTTCCACTTCTGCACTTATGTTACTTGTAAGAGCAGCAGCGTAAAACTCAATAGGATAGTGAGCTTTTAGATATGCGGTTTGATAGGCTATTTCCGCATAGGAAACCGAGTGTGCTTTGTTGAAGCCGTATTTTGCGAAAGCACTCATTCTTTCGAATATATCTTCCGCCTGGGTTTTCGATAGGCCGTTATTGGAGCACCCTTTGATAAATTTTTCCTCCATTGATTGCATAACGTCCATCTTTTTCTTCCCCATAGCTTTCCTTAAAATATCTGCTTCACCTAGAGAAAATCCTGCAAGTATATTTGCGATTTTCATGACTTGTTCCTGGTAGAGCATTATTCCATAGGTTTCTTCTAACACAGGTTTTAATTTTGGGTGGGGGTATTCAGAATCCATCTTGCCCTGTTTTTTTAAGGCGAATTCATCCTGGTCAATGTTTTGAAGCGGTCCAGGTCTATATAAAGCGACTGATGCTACGAGATCGTGAAAATCTGTCGGTTGGATTTTCCTTAACATTTTTCTCATACCATCCGACTCAAGCTGAAATACTCCTATTGTGTCTCCTCTTCTTATGAGTTCAAAAGTTTTTTTGTCGTCTTTATCTAAGCTATAAATATCCAGTTTATGTTTAATGTTCTTAAGGGTTTCCTGTATAACAGTAAGGGTTTTTAAACCCAGTATATCTACTTTCAAAAGTCCGAGTTTTTCTAAAGTTTCCATGGCAAATTGGGTGGTTATTACTTTCTCTTCACCCGTATTACTTACGAAGAGAGGTACGAAATCGGTAATGTCGCCGGGGGCTATTACCACTCCGGCTGCATGGGTGGAAGTCTGTCTGATCAATCCCTCGAGACTCTTGGCAAGTTCAATAAGTTCTTTTAAATCCGCTCTGTTTTGTATTTTTTCTCTGAGTTCGCTCGAACCGTTTATTGCTTCTTCTATTGATTGTTCTCTTTCTATTTGCTTGGCTAATTCGTCACAGTCGCCGTAAGGAATTTCGAGTACTCTGCCAACATCACGAATAACGGATCTGGCTTTTAAAATACTAAAAGTTACGATTTGAGCAACGTTTCTTTCCCCGTATTTCTTCTTAATGTGTTGAATAACTTCATCTCTTCTTACATCCGAAAAATCTATATCCACATCTGCCATAGAAACTCTTTGAGGATTCAGAAAGCGTTCAAAAATGAGTCCGTGCTTCAAGGGATTTACATTTGTTATGCCAAGACTATAAAGAACAAGGCTGCTTGTAGCGGATCCTCTACCCGGTCCGACCGGTATTCCTTTTTCTTTAGCGAAGTCTACAATATCTTTAATTATAAGAAAATATCCTGCCAGACCCAATTCTTTGATCACTGAAAGTTCGTAAACAAGGCGTTCTTCTTCTCCCGGAGTCACTCTTTTTAATCTTTCCTCGAGTCCTGATCGCGCAAGGTGTTCAAGATATTTGTTTATTCCTTCGAACCCTTTTGGTATTTCTATTGAAGGTAGTAATGTTTTGTCTGTTTCGAAGGGAACAGGTATACATTTTTCCTTAATATCCTGTGTGTTTTCGATGGCTTCGGGGATATCTTTAAATAATTCTTCCATTTCCTCTGGTGAGCACAGGTAAAAATTATCTGTAGGTAATTTTAAACTATTTTCTTCGCTAACAGTTTTTTTTGTCTGAAGTAAAAGTAAGATTTCATGACTTTTTGCGTCTTCTTGTTTTAGATAGTGAACATCATTGGTCGCAATTATTGGTACGTCGAATTTTTTGGAAAGTTCAATTAGTTTTTCATTTACTTCAACTTCTTTTTCTATTCCGATGCGCATTATCTCTATATAGAAATCTTCACCAAATTCATTCTTAAAGAAATTTATTTGTTTTTCCGCTTCTTCTAAGTTGTCATTGTAAACAAAAGCGGGAATTATTCCGTTTCTGCATGCAGTTCCAACAATTATTCCTTCCTTGTATTGTGAAATAATTTCCTTATCCAGTCTGGGTTTTCTGTAAAAACCCTCAATATAAGCTAATGAGGACAATTTCATAAGGTTATGATAACCTTTTGAGTTTTTTGCCCAGAGGGTTATATGATAATTATCTGATTTATTCTTTCTTCCTTCTATGGAGAAATATCCTTCCATTCCAATGATTGGTTGTATTTGGTTTTTTACCGCTTCCTGGTAAAATTCGAATGCTCCGAAAAGATTACCGTGATCGGTAAGAGCTACGCAGTCCATACCCAGATTTTTTACCTGGGATATTAAATCCGGGATTTTTATTCCGCCGTCTAAGATTGAGTAATGACTATGAACATGGAGGTGAGTGAAACTCATGCTACTTTCACCTTAACCGTTCTTATTCTTTGTCTGGTTGCTTTGAGTATCGTGAATTTTACATTTCCTATAACTATTGTTTCGCCTTCCTCAGGAATATGATTTAGTTTCGCGAAAATCAATCCTCCCACTGTTCTAATATCGGAACTTTCATAGCCAAAAGGGAGTATTCCTTCAAGCTGATCAAGTTCGAATGTTCCCGGTACGATTACAGATCCATCGTCTAACTTTTTATAAATTGTTTTTTCTTTGTCCAATTCATCCTGCAGTTCTCCGACTATTTCTTCAATGAGATCCTCTGTTGTAAGAAGACCGGCAACCCCTCCGAATTCATCCATAACAATTGCGATAGAAATATGTTTTTTTTGAAATTCTCTAAGTGTAGATAGTACATTTTTTGTGTAAGGTATAAAATAAGGCAATCGCATTAGATCTCCGACAAGTATTTTGGTGTCTTCTTCCCATAGTCTTAAAACCTCAGTCATATAGATAATTCCAACTATATTATCGAGAGAGCCATCGTATACCGGTATTTTTGTATGTCTTCTTTTTCTATAATGATTGATGAGGGCTTCAATGTCTTTATCGATAGAGATGCATTCTATATCAGTTCGGGGAACCATTACATCTTCGGCAACTGTACTGTCAAGTGCGAATATCGCGGTTAGTAGTTCTTCCTCATCTTCAGAGATCACTCCATCGTCTTCAACTTCAGCGATCAATTCTTTAAGGCTCTTTTCGCTTTTAATTGCTGATTTCTTGAACCACTTAAACACTAGTAATTTCTCATGTTTGGGAGTATGACTCCTCCGGACGTTATGATTTTAAATCCATCCTGGATTGAAATTCCAGTTTCTATAACCTCGGAGGCAGGGTAAATGAGGTAATATCCGGAAGTAGGATTGGGTGATGTCGGCAGAAATACGTTAAAGTATTCTTTTCCTCCAATCTTCCATTTATCTTTGCTTGTTAAGAAAGCAAGCGTATATGTATCTTCCCAGGGATATTTTATAATCACTACTTTGCTAAATGCGGAATGATCTATCATTATTGCATTTACCAGCTGTCTGGTTGCATTATAGAGACCTTTTACAAAAGGTAGTTTTGTCATTATTTTATCAAGAGTGTTTAAAGCCCATCTTCCTATAAAACTTGAAGTGATAAATCCGATTATATAAATACCGATTATTACGGCAATAAAACCAAGCAATGAGGACAGCGGTTTAGATATATCTCTGAATAAGGAAATCTGAGTAAAATATTTGCCAAAGAAACCGCCTATTTTCTGTATAAGGAACCAGATCACTCCCACTGTTAATCCTAATGGGAGGATAGCAACCAGTCCGGTTATAAAATGTCTTTTAATTTTATTTTTGAAAGCCATATTCGTTTATTAGAATAATAAAAGATTTATTTGATTAGTCAAGTATTAGTAAATGTAGTTAATTTGTAATGGCAACAATAGCGGCAATAGAAATTCCTATTTTGTATAAAATGTCTACTGTAAATGCTAAAACTTCCCAACCGGATCTTTCTATTTTGACTTTTTCCGGAACGATAATTGTATCTCCCGGTTTTATTTTAACCGAGCCTCCGGTTTTACCTGAGGCACTTCTGATATCGCCTTTCTCGACTTTGCCTGAAGCTCTTCTGATATATATTTCCCTTGTGTTCGCTGTTGGTTTTGGTCCTCCTGCTATTTCCAGATAATCTTTTAAGGAGAATCCTTCTTCGTAAGCTATTCCCGTTGCATTGTAAACTTCTCCTATTATTTGAACGGTTTTGATTAATCTCGGTACCTCTATTCTGTCTCCATTCTCAAGAGGTATATTTAATTGGTTTGGATCATGTAGATTTATTATAACTCTGCCTGGATCCTGGATCTTTTTTATGCTTTCTAACTGTTGTTCCTGAATTTTGATATACTGCATCTGCGCGAGTTTGTCGGTTTCGGATGAAATGCTTCCCATAATGGTTCTTTGTTCGGCGAGTAGTCGGATACGCGTTTCTTTAATTAAATTATCCAGAGCTTCCTGCTGTAGTTTTTGAACTGATTTTTTTGTGAATATTGCTGCTTCAAGATAGGCGTTTTCTGTAAAGCCTCCGCCTCTATCAATTACTTCCCTGAGTGTAGTTCCAACTTTTATTGGATATATCCCAGGATATTTGAATTCTCCATCCAGAGTAGCATATCCTAATTCACTATAGTAAGGTTTTCTTTTTATTGATATATAATCGATAGGTTTGAGTTTGATTTGTAAATCGTTGGGATCGTCAAGATTTATTTTTTCTAAAAAAATTCCTTTCTCGGGGTCGAGTCTGAAAATCTCTGCTTCATTTCTGGCAGAACTCATTTTTCGTGCGGCGAATACGAGGTCTCCTACTGTCATTTTAGGATGAAGAATATATTGACCAGGTTTTTCTACTTCTCCGGAGATTTCCACATAGAATTTCTCTTCTACATCATCTTTTGTGAAAACTTTTAATTTATCCCATTCTTGCAGTTTAATATTTTCCGCAAGGTTACCTTCCAGTAACTTCTTTAAATTAACTTCTATTATTTCCGGAGTTTCTATACCGGTGAAGCGCAAGAGTTCTGCTCGCTCCGTATATGTTCCTTTTCGGAGGCCCCCGGCTTCTTTGATAAGATCGAGTACGGTCATGCCATCTTTTAGTTGGTAAGTGCCCTCTCTATTCACATTTCCGTTTATTTCAACATAGTTATGTAGATATGGAGGTATTTCTATTACAGTAACAAGATCTCCGTTTTTCAATTCTGTAGTCTTTAAAATCCTTTCAAGATCATTTTGTTTATCGAATTTCAGATCTTCTATAATTTTTTCGCCTTCCGTAGATATTCTTTCAAGTTTAATTCGCTTTTTGCCGGCGGTAGGAAGAAATCCACCTGCCATTTCTATTAACCCTGAAAGTTGTTCCATACTGTTCAGTTCGTATATACCGGGTCTATTTACAGCGCCATTTATTCCTATTACTTTTCCGATCGGGGGTACAAGTATCATATCGCCAGATGAAAATTGAAGCAAAGGTAAAGGTTTTCCCTCTGTGAGGAGTTTGTATAAGTCAACAATTTTCGTGGCGCCATTATTAGAAATGTATTTTATTTTTCGGAGGCTTCCTGATTTTTTTAGCCCATCCGCTTCAAAGAGAGGAGCCAGGGGATTTGAAAGTACTGTAATATTGTAAACCCCGGGTATATTGACTTCACCCAGAACAAATACACTAACACTTTTTAAGTAGCCTAAACTTACATTAACCTCTATGTTGGAGAACTCTTTTTGAAATTCTTCACCGATTATTTTTCTGCTTTCCCGGTATGTTTTTCCCCAGAGTTTAACACTTCCTATATATGGGAGAACGACTGAACCTTCGCGGTTTATATTTATTAGCCATGAGTTATTTAATTCTCCGGAGATGTCAATGTATAGTTCATCTCCCGGACCTAAGATATAGTTATCTGCAACTGGTGCAAAAATCGGTATTTCCTTTAATGATGTTTGGAACATATCATATCCGAATTGTTTTAATGTCACCGAAAGAGAATCAAGCTGTTTATTTACTTTCGACAATTTTTTGCTTAGATAGAAATATGTCGTATCTGCCGGCATCAAATATTTATCCTGTAAACTTTTATCTTTTAAATATTGACCTCTCAATTCGATTTTTAAAGATTCTGCTTTTACCTGTTCTGTAAGAGAGTCTTTTAGCAGCTCAAGATTCATTCTTCGGGGCGTAATCATATATTTTTCGTTAAACATTTTTTCTATTGTTGAGAGCGTTTCAGCTTCTTCTGCAAGAGGTATTTCTTCTTCTTTAATGGTGTCTGCTAATTTAAATTGGGAAAGAAGAGCTGTTCTCTTACCCCCCTGTAGTTGCTGAAAGATGCTTTTATCTATTTCTTGACTAAGGCAAGTGAAAGATAAAATTATAAAAATAAAAATTAATATTATTTTTTCTTTTAACATGAATTCTCCGTTTTTTGATACTACAATAACTTTTAAATTTGTCAAGGTCTCCCAAGGAATGGGACGCAGATAAACTCAGATTTACAGGATTTGAATCCCCCTCAACCCCAATTATTAGCCACAGATCTTCACTGATAGGTGGGGGTTAGGATTTGCTAAAAAACAAAAAATCCTTTTAAATCTGCGTCTTAATTATTGGGGTTTGGTGTGGGCTTTGTGCCTCAGTGTGATAATTGGTTTTTTTGTTGGGTTTGGAGTTGGGTTTTAATAAAAAACAATAAAAGTGGGGAGTGGTGTGGCTCTGCGCTCTCTGTGTCTCTGCGGTGCAATTATCCGTTGACATATTTTATATTCTAACTATAATACAACTATGAATTCTATTTTGGAAAAA